>JANMVC010000717.1:0-8430 GCA_031392315.1 Pyrinomonadaceae bacterium
TCTTGCATATGTCTGTTCAGATCCTTGATGAAAACCGCATTCCCACTTTCATAATCGCGAGCAACGAACACCTCCGCGTAACTGCCGGAGCTAATCCGCCCATTAATCACCTAGCGATCTTTTTGGACTGTCCGCTGTAGGTTGAGTTCTAACAATTGGCGCTCTTGGAGCTAACTCCATTCAGTTTTCATGAAGGCTCCGAGAACGTATTGCTGTGCTCGCTTTATGTCAAGCGTTGAGTTCTGCGTCGCTTGAACATCCAAAGTTACAAAGTGGCGGAAAGGTTTTGGCACGAGAGGGTCGAATTAATTTTGCAGCTCCGGAGGAGCGAGATGGAAAACTCCTGTCGCCAATAGATGGGCAGGGACGCGGAGGCGTTCGTCGCGTGGCGCGAAGCATTTCGTCTCTACGGGACTTTCGACCCAAGAGCTTCGCCATAGACTGTGATCAGCGACCGCATGTAGGCCTCGGGCGAGAAACGCGATGAGACAAGGGCGCTGGCATTCTCCGCCAGTTGATCCGCGAGGTGTTCATCTTTGAGCAGGCGAGCGATCGCGTCGACCATCGCTTGCGCGTCGCCGGCGGGAACCAGCAGCGCCGTCTCATTGTGCTCAACTATCTCTGGAACTCCGCCAACTGCAGTCGCCACGATCGTAAGGCCAGCCGTCATTGCTTCGAGCAAGACGTAAGGCGAGCCCTCGCTGTGTGATGAATTCACGAGCACGGCTGCGGCGGCGTAGTAAACTCCAACATTCCTGGTCTGACCGGTGAAGACGACGCGATCCTCAATACCGAGCGATGCGGCAGCCTCATTCAACGGCCCGCGTTCTGGTCCATCGCCAACAATGACGAGTCGCGCATTGATCTCAGAATGTGTGTCGACAAGTATCTTGAACGCACGCAGCAAATCGATGTGCGCCTTCTCTTTCGATAGGCGACCGACAGCCAGAATCATGCGTTCGCCTTCATCGAGGCCCAGCTTGCTTCGAAGCAGGTTCAACTCGCGGGCGCTCACCGCAGCTTCGGGGCGAATCGAATTATGCTGAACGTGGATGCGCTCGCGCGGCACACCCATGCTTACCAGCCCTTTTGCAAAAGCTTCGCAGACCGTCACGACGCGATCAGCTTTCGGCAGCGACCAACGGTCGAGCCGGTTGTAAAGAAGCATCTTTCGATCGGTCGTCGTGTAACCGTGATTGAAGGCTACCCACGGATATCTTTTCCAGAGCCGCGACACGTTAATAAGAAAATGAGACTTAACCTGATGCGTCACGATTACGTCGGGTGAGCGCTCGACAACAATCTTGCGCAGCGCCGCAATCACGCTGCGGTCAAAGCGACCGCGCTCGGGGATGACATCAACCTCAAGGCCCAGCGCGCGCGCGGCTGAAACGAACTCCGCGGAGTTGTTATCGCGATCAAACGTCACCAGGGAAAGTTCTATGACCGGAAAGCCGGTTGACTGTTGCGCGACCTCCCTGGCGGCACGATGGAACTCAAACATGTTCTTTGCGACAGCGTTGACGGTGGTGGCTTCGACCAGCGCGAGAATCTTGATCTTCGAGTGCGGAGTTCGAAGTTCGGAGTTTCGAGTCCGCATCACCAGGTTGTTTCCGTTTTGTGCGGAATTGGAAGTTCTGCTTACGGCTCGCCAAGCCGCGCCCATAGCTGCTCCCACCGGGGTGACACAAACTACGGCGGGTACGTGGTAAGGAAGACGCCAATTCCGCGCGCCGGTATATCGACTGACCAAAGCGCGGGCTTCGCGCCAGTGTCCCCAGTAACCAAGCACGCAGGCTGTTTTCGCCGCCCGAATTGCGAGCACACGCGCAAGCAAGTTGCGCAGCGCGTGTGGACAAGCGCTCTCGAGCGCGCGCGGGTCTTCCAGAAAAGGTTCGACCGGCCGCGAGCTGTTCAGGTTCTTGCTGAGTCCGGAAGCCTCGCGATGGAATTGCACCAGCGGGTTGAGATTGAAACTGACTGTTTCATTCAGCAGGATCTTGAGCCAGAGAAACGAGTCTTCGCCAAATGTGCATCTCTCTCGATCGTAAAAGCCGCCCCACTTGCGAAAGACTTCGGCGCGCGTGAGAGTGGAACACGGAGACATGTAGGCGAGCATGTTCACTACCAGCGATGGCTCAGTGCCTGCGTCCACGCGATGGACGCCGCTGGTGATCCCGCGTTTGCGCCACATTCGTTCCGTTGATTTGCCTAATGGATGTTCGATGTACCCGGAGGTCACTGACGCTACTTCCGAACCGAAACTTTCCAGCAGGCTGACGCTCTCTTGCAGGTAATTCGGGAGCCATTCGTCATCACCATCAAGGAAGGCTATGAACACGCCGCGTGCTTGCGCCAGTCCTGCATTACGCGCGCTGCCTGGCCCGGCGTTAGCCTGACGAATTACACGGAAGCGCGCGTCGCCATAGCCCTCTACGATCGCAGCGCCATCATCCGTCGAGCCATCATCGACGACGATCACTTCGAAGTCGGCAAACGTCTGCGCAGAAATCGAGTCGAGCGCCCGTCGCACGTAGGGCGCTTTGTTATAAAGCGGAATGATGATGGAAACTTTCAAACGAGATTCTTGGGGAGACGCGGGCGTGATCTTTTCTGGGGCGGACATGAAGGTGCAAACCGCGAGGATCTTCCTCAGGATCGATGATAGTTGCAAAGAGTGCCAAAATCCAGCCGTTTGTTTGGATTTCTTTGTTGATTTCGGACCGGGCTGACAGATTTCGTCACTTCGGCAACGTGGCCATTCTCCTAAGTCCTTTTCAGGGTCAGGCTACTAGTCTCGGTCACAAGATAAACGACTCAAAACGCCAGTTTTTCTGTATACTGTTTCGAGGCACACCGCCGGATATTTCCCGCTCACCGAACCAACCCCTATTAAGCTTTTCCTACGCTTTGATGAGTAAGATCTCAGATCCCAACCAGAATCGTCATTTCCGTACCGACCACTTGCAGGCCGACCTCGGAGGCCGTTCCGCGCGCGGCGGAGTGGTGACGCTGTCGGCGCAGATTTTCAAGTTTGTCTTAGGCACCGCCTCCACAATAGTGCTTGCCAGACTGCTGACGCCTGAGGACTACGGCCTGATCGGCATGGTTGCAATTCTCATCAGCTTCCTCGGAATGTTTCAATACATGGGCCTTCCCACTGCAACGATCAAGTGGACGGAACTTGATCATCAACTGGTGACTGAACTGTTCTGGATCAACGTGGCGCTGAGCACCGGCATCACGGTATTAACCATTGGCAGCGCCGCGGTGGTGGTCTGGTTCTATGACGAACCTCGCCTCTTCGGTATTACCATTGGCTTTGCGCTCACCATCTTCATTACCGGCCTCGGTATTCAGCATGAAGCACTACTCAGCAGACAAATGCGCTTTGCTACTCTGGCCCTCGTCGACGTGGCATCTTTGGTCTTGGGCCTGGTTGCTGCTTTGTCCAGCGCCTGGTATGGAGCAGGCTTCTGGGCGCTGGTAATAAACCAAGTGGTGGCTTCCCTGGTAAGAGTCAGTGGAGTTTGGATTGTTTGCAAATGGCGTCCGGGGCTACCAAGTCGGAGATTACGGAGCCGGGAGATGATTTCCTATGGCGGCCAACTCACGGGCTTTAATGTGGCCCAGTATTTCGCTCGCAACTTAGATAACGCTTTGATTGGGAAATTCTGGGGAGCTCAGCAATTGGGCCTTTATGCCAAAGCGTACCAACTGCTTCTGTTGCCGCTCGATCAGATTAACGGCCCGCTCGGAACAGTTGCCATACCGGCATTAAGTCGCCTGGCTGAATCGCCTGAGCGTTACCGGAAGGCGTACCTCAAAATACTGGAAAGACTGGCGATGCTCACGATGCCCGCCGTCGCGTTTATGATCGCCACTTCGGACTGGCTGGTATTGCTGCTCCTGGGACCACAGTGGCAACAAACAGGCCGCATTTTTATGTTGCTGGGCATGGCAGCGTTCATACAACCGATCACCAGGACTTGCTGGTGGCTGTTCGTCTCTCAGGGGCGCAGCCGCGACATGTTGCGGGCGGGTGTTTTGAGTTCCGCAGTGTCCGTGGCGTCGATCGTTATCGGTTTGCCTTGGGGAGCGATGGGAGTTGCAACGGCCTATGGGGCAAGCGAACTGTTCCTCACCGCACCAATCATTTTTTGGCTAGCAGCGCGACGGGGTCCTGTCCGAATCGGTGATTTCTATAAAACGATCGCGCCAGCTGCTTCATCTGCGCTGTTTGCCCTCGCCATAGTCTTGATTTCTCGCCCATGGCTTCAGGAATTTCAGCTCGCGATGCGAATCGTGTTGGCGTTTGGAATGACCACCGGAGCATCGTTTGCCGTTCTGGCCATTCTTCCCGCCGGACGAGCGGCGATGCAAAATTCCAAGGAAACTCTTCTACTGCTTATTGGGGCCCGCAAGAATGCCGTCGCGCCTTAGAAACAATCGTATGAACAATAGCACCATGAATCCCATCGTCAGCGTCGTGATGCCTGCTTACAAAGTCGCGCCCTACATCGGCGAGGCGTTGCGGTCTGTTTTTGCGCAAAGCTTCACTGATCATGAGGTCATAGTGGTAAATGACGGCTCGCCCGACACTCGAGAACTCGAGGCCGTCCTCGAACCCTTCGGGGCTCGCATTGTTTACATCAAGCAAGAGAATCAAGGCGTGAGTGCGGCGCGCAACCAGGCGTTGCGTGCAGCGCGCGGACAGTTCGTGGCCTTTCTTGATGCAGACGATCTATGGTTGCCGAATTATCTGGAGGAACAACTCGGGCTTATTCAAGCGCATAGTGCTGATTTGGTATGCGCCGATGCGGCGCAGTTTGGCGATTCAGTCACAAGCACAAACCGTACTTACATGGAGGAATTGATGCCCACGTCCGCCGCCGTTGGCGAAGTGACTTTTCTCGGCTTAGTCAGCGGAGCCCAAGCCCTTGTCACTTCCGGTGTCTTAGCTCGCCGGAAACCAATTATGGAGGTCGGCCTTTTCGACGAAGCGCTGCGAGATTCCGAAGACTTTGATCTCTGGCTGCGACTGGCGCGGCATGGCGCGCGAATGGTTTATCACCGTGAGTTGCTTTTGCAACGTCGCTGTCACCAGGACAGTTTGTCGGGTGACGATTTCAACGTGCTCACGAGAGCACTTCGTGCTTACGACAGAGTTGAGCGTTCGCCTGATCTATCACCGGAAGAACGCGAAGAAGTTTCGGCGATTATCAGGGAGCGGCGAGCCTTGCTCGAATTTGAGTTGGGCAAACTTCATCTCGTGGCGGGCGACTTTGCAGCGTCGCGCGAATCATTTTCCAGAGCTCACGAGCTGAATAGGAATTGGAAGACGCGAATGGCACTTTCGCTATCGAATGTCGCGCCCGGACTCATGAAAGCGGTTTATCTCCGGCGTCTCAGAACTGTTTATGAGAAATAGCAGTTTGCGGATCGCTGGCAATTAGGGAGAAAGATACAGATGAGAAATATCAAAGACATTCCGGTCTCCTCAGACGCGCACCGCATAATGAATCCGGCCGCTCGCCGGTTTGACGTCGATGCTCTGGCCTGTGAACTTGAAAGCAACGGCCTCGTAGTGTTGCCTCAACTTCTCGACGCTCATAAATTGCGAGGCATGCAGGAGGCGTTCGAGGCACGTCTGCGCAGAATGCGTTGGAACAACTTTGACGGCTATCAAAAGACCACACGCTTTCGACACATGATCGAGGACGTGCTGTTGCTCGATCAGGGATTTCTTGATCTCGCGTTGCACCCGTTGGTCAAACAGATACTGAACCGATACCTCGGTTCGAATTACGAATTGACCGAAGCGAAGGGTTGGAAATCTTTGCCGACCAATCGCGACTTTCATGGCTGGCACGGCGACAGCTGGTACGATCAAGCCGCGGCGAGAGAGATTCCCAAAGAAATCAAGCTGGGCGTTTATCTCACCGACGTGCGCAGCGGAGCGTTCAACTTACTTAAAGGCAGTCATCACAAGCAACACCCACGCGATTTTAGAAAGAATGAAGTCAACGACCTGCCGCTATCTCAGCTCATCGAAGTAACGGGCCTGGCCGGGACTGCGTTCATGTTCGATACGTCCGCAATCCATCGTCAGAGTTTGCCCATGCTCGAAACGCGACAGGCCGTTTTTTTCGCCTACCACGATCCGAGCGTTCCGCTTCAGCACGAGGATGTGCTCGCTTATCGCTATCATCCGTTGCTGCTGAACGCGGCGTTTCTGGGAGATATATCGGAGGAGGATCGACGCATCCTGGGCTTTGGAAACAAGAGTAGTTTTGTGCCGGCCTTTGTGCGCCACGATCAACCTCCCGTCTCGTACAACGCGTTCTGCCTCGCCCACGGCGCCGGCCTTATGGTTCGAGACCTACGCGAAAGAATAGTCGCGCGTTTGAAGCGAACGTTCCACCCGTAACGCAAACTGTTAGTTTGCGTCCGCGGCGCAGGCCGTCGCCTCTGTGGCAATGAACGAAGGCAAACTAACAGTTTGCGTTACAACACCAAACGATGACTTGAAGGCTTCAAGCAACACATGCCGACATTGGTTTCAGTATTCGGAGTTGAGCCACGCCGCATCGGCGGCACCGAGACGTTCGCGCGTGAGTTGTCGCGTCAGCTCGGCGCCCGCGGTTGGGAGAGCGTGCTCTGTTTTCTGTCGGAACCGACTGAAGAGGTGCGGCGCTTCCTTGATCTGCCGAATGTTTCGCTCGACGTTTACGCCGGCGTTAATGACGGCCGGTTAAAGACGGGAAGAAACCTCGCCGGGATCACGCATGGCCAGCAGCCGGAGATTCTGCATCTTCACTTCACCGGGTTCCTTAACTTCTACTCCTGGATCGCGCGTTTGCAATCCGTGAAGCAAGTGTTCTTCACCGACCATCATTCGCGCGCAGCCGGCTATGTCCCGGGTCGCGCGCCTCTGTGGAAACGCGGCATCGCCCGGTTTATCAACGGCCCTCTGACAAAAGTGATCTCTGTCAGCAAATATGGTTACGACTGCATGACCGCTTTCGACCTACTGCCGCGCAGTCGTTTTGAAATGATCTATAACGGAGTTGACTTGACGCGCGTCAACACTGACCCGCAGTTGGCGGTCGACTTTCGCCGCCGCTATTCAATTCCGGCGGACCGCGCCATCGTCACGCAGGTGAGCTGGATAATTCCGGAAAAGGGAATCACTGATTTTCTGGAAACGGCCCGGCAGGTTACGCAGAAGAATCGAAACGTGCAGTTTGTGCTGGTCGGCGACGGCGTCTATCGCGAGCAGTACATGAAAGAGGCCGTCGCCATGGGAATTGAGGACCGCGTCACCTGGACGGGGACGGTTAAAGATCCGTTTGGCGAAGGCGTTTTTGCCGCGGCCGATGTTGTTTGCCAGTTCTCGCGTTGGGAAGAGGTGTTTGGCTGGATGATCGCCGAGGCCATGGCCCATGGTAAACCGGTGGTCGCGACGCGAGTTGGTGGCATCCCCGAATTAATTACTGACGGCGTGACGGGACATCTCGTCGAACGTGGCGACACCGAGGCCATGAGTGAACGACTGCTGTCACTGCTTGCCGACCCGGCGTTGCGAGAGCGAATGGGCGCGGCGGGACGCGCGACGGTGGCTGAAAAGTTTGACTTACGGAAGAATGTCGCGCAGTTACTCAGGGCTTACGGCATCTCGTAAGTCGTGGCCGCCTAAGCAGAGCTTAATTCTTTTTAGTTAGTGTGTAGTCGAATTCATAGAAGTGTTTTCCGTCGGCGATTTTGATGGTCATCGTTCCGGTCAGGCCGGCGAGTTCGCCAGTACCCGAATCAGGGACGACGGTGATAATGAGTTGCGGCGTCCCGCGCGTCATCGTGCCGCTGTGCTGAAGCGCGAAGGTGCCGCTGCGGCCATGGAGCTTGCCGTTTACTCTTTCCATCGCCACGTAGCCGGCCGAGCCTTGCACGTCCGTCATCACTGCCAGCATCTGACCTTTGCTGGTCGCTTCGAGATCGCCGTGAAACTGTTTATCGAGTGACATGCGACCAACGGTCGGTTCGCCCTTTTCGTCCACCTGAGGATTCATCTTCACTTCAAATTCACCGCTGGCATGTTTGGTCATCGCTGTCTCCGGTTGAGTTTTCCCAACTCCTGACGGTTTTTCCGATTTAGCATCCGGCTCCGGGGCGGGCATTTTCGTTGCTTGCCAACTAACCACCTGCCACTTGCCATTACGTTTCAGGAAAGTTCCCGAGTTAAGAAAATTCATAACTTCGGTCTTCCCGTTTTGTACGGTCGTGCCAACCAGTCGGAAGGCGACGATGGCCGTGTTTCCGTATTGCTGGATGCGGATGTCCTCGCCTGAGTAAGTGGTTTTCGGATCGGTGGGTTTCGGCGCGGGCGCCGAACGCACGTCGCGCATGATGTCGGCTTTGCTGCGCCGCCGC
>JANMVC010000720.1:0-3626 GCA_031392315.1 Pyrinomonadaceae bacterium
TTGATGTGCTTGAAGCCGTCCAGGTCCAGAAACAGGACTGCGACCTTGCTTGCGCCGATGCAATGATCTCCGGCGACAGCCCGGACGCCGGCAAGACTTACATGGAGACGTTGATGGAAACGGCTCCGGCCAGCGGCGAGGTAACGTTTCTCCAACTCGTCAGTGCTGAACGAAGCTTGATTACTTCCGGCGTGGTGGCGCGCCGTGAACTGATCCTCGAAGTCGGCCTCTTTGATTTGGCGCTGCGCAACGCACAGGACTTTGACCTTTGGTTGCGGCTGGCGCGGCATGGCGCACGGCTTTGTTACCAACGTCGGGTGTTGCTCGAGTATCGCGCGCGACTGGGGAGCTTGACCGGCGACGCGATTAATTCTCACAAGCGGGAACTGCGCGTGTTCGATAAGATCGAACAGTCGTATCCGCTGACACCGGCCGAGCGCGGTGAGGTTTCCGCCGTAATAAGAAAGCGAAGAGCGCTCCTCGAATACGAACTAGGCAAGCTCTATTTGCTGCCGGGCGAATTCGAGCGCGCTCGGGAATCTTTTGTTCGCGCAAACAACTTCCAACCAAACTGGAAACCCAGATTAGCGCTGTGGCTCACGCGGCTCGCACCGCGCTTGCTGCAAACTGTCTACCTGCGTCGCACGGAGAAAGCGTCATGAGAAACGTAATAGACATTCCCTTCCAAATTGCGGTCGCTCACGACCGCGCGTCAATGAGTCGCGCGCCAGAAGTTGACGCGCTCGTGGCAGAACTCGACACCAACGGCATCGTGGTTCTGCCCGGACTCCTCACTGCTGAACAACTCGGCAGCATGCAGCGCGCCTTCGCGGCCCGTCTGCGCCGGATGCGTTGGAACAACATTGAGGGCTATCAAAAGACCGAACGCTATCGCCACATGGTCGAAGATGTTCTGCGGCTCGATCAGGGATTTGTCGATCTGGCCCTGCACCCGCTGGTCAAACAGATCCTGACGCGTTACCTCGGCACAAATTACGAACTGACGGAAGCGAAGGGTTGGAAGTCTCTGCCGACGAAGCGCGACTTTCACGGCTGGCATGGAGATGCCTGGTACGATCAGGCGGAGGCGACAGAAATCCATCGCGAAGTGAAACTCGCTTTTTATCTGACTGATGTAAAGACCGGCGCATTTAATTTCATCAAGGGGAGTCACCGGCAGCAGCACCCGCGTTTAGTGAAAAATCATGAAGTCAAAGACTTCGACCACCCGAAGTTTGCTGAACTAACCGGGCCAGCCGGGACCGCATTTCTGTTTGACACTTCGGGCATTCACCGCCAGGGCGTGCCCATGCTCGAACCGCGCCAGGCGGTTTTTTATAACTACCACGATCCGCGCGTTCGTTTGCAGCAGGAGGACGTGGATTATTATCGCTATCACCCGCTGCTGCTGAACGCGGCATTTCTCGGCGGCTTGTCCAGCGCGGATCAGCGCATTCTGGGTTTTGGGAACAAAACCAATTTCCAGCCGGCCTTTGAACGCCGGACGACGTTACCTCGAGGTTACGGCGCCTTCCATGCAATGTTTGATCTGCAGCTTCGCGTTCGTGAATTGAGCGGGAGAATTGCTGCAAGATTAAAAAGAATTTTGTCAGAACCACCTGCGTAAGCGGGTGGATCTCTTGACTCGTTTGCCGTTACAACCTACCCGCCCGCTAACGCAGGCGGTTCTGACAGGAACCTGCAGATTACCGCCCGCTAACGCAGCGGTTCTGACAAAAACATGCCGACATTAGTTTCAGTATTCGGAGTTGCACCGCGACGCATCGGCGGCACGGAAACCTTTGCGCGCGAATTGTCGCTGCAACTGGGCGCCCGCGGCTGGCAGAGCGCGCTCTACTTTCTATCGGAACCAACTGACGAAGTTCGACGCTTCCTTGATCTACCGAATATTTCGCTCGGCGTTTACGGCACCGCTCAAGACAGCGGTTCTAAGACGGGCCGAAGCCTGGCCCGAATCGCTCGCGTTCATCGCCCGGAGATCCTCCATCTCCATTACATGGGCTTTATTAATTTCTTTTCCTGGCTCGCGCGGCTGCAATCCGTGAAGCAGGTGTTCTTTACTGACCACCATTCTCGTT
The DNA here is from genome assembly GCA_031392315.1 of Pyrinomonadaceae bacterium. GTDB lineage: Bacteria > Acidobacteriota > Blastocatellia > Pyrinomonadales > Pyrinomonadaceae > PSRF01. The sequence continues at coordinate 2,100 of JANMVC010000720.1, forward strand.
CCGCCGGATACGTTTCCGGGCGCGCGCCGCTTTGGAAACGCGCCGCCGCGCGTCTCATCAATCTGCCGCTGACAAAAGTGATTTCCGTCAGCAAGTATGGCTACGAGTGCATGACTGCCTTCGACCTGTTGCCGCGCCGCCGTTTTGAGATGATTTATAACGGCGTGGACCTGACGCGCGTGAAAGCCGACCCGCAACTCGCGATCGACTTTCGAAGGCGTTACTCGATTCCTCAGGACCGCGCCATCGTCACGCAGGTGAGTTGGATAATTCCGGAGAAGGGAATTACGGATTTTCTGGAAACGGCCCGGTTGGTTACGCAGCAGAATCTCAACGTGCAGTTTGTGCTGGTCGGCGACGGAGCATACCGCGAGCAGTACATGAAAGATGCCGCCGCCATGGGCATTGAGGACCGGGTAACCTGGACCGGGATGGTTAAAGATCCGTTTGGCGAAGGAGTTTTTGCCGCTGCCGATGTCGTCTGCCAGTTCTCGCGTTGGGAGGAAGTGTTTGGCTGGATGATAGCTGAGGGCATGGCCCATGGTAAACCGGTGGTCGCGACGCGAGTCGGGGGCATCCCTGAATTGATTACTGATGGTGTCACCGGACATCTCGTGGAACGCGGCGATACTGAAGCGATGAGTGAGCGGCTGTTGTCGCTGCTTGCCGATCCTGCGCTGCGCGTGCGAATGGGCGAGGCGGGACGCAAGACGGTGGCGGAAAAATTTGACTTGCGGAAGAATGTCGCGCAGTTAGTTAGGTCTTACGGCATTTCTTAAGGTCGTGGCCCGCCTAAGCTTGGCCTAGTTCTTTTTGTTTAGTGTGTAGTCGAATTCGTAGAAGTGTTTTCCGTCGGCGATTTTGATGGTCATCGTTCCGCTCAGGCCGGCCAGTTCGCCAGTGCCTGAATCTGGTACGACGGTGATGATGAGTTGCGGCGTGCCGCGGGTCATCGTGCCGCTGTGCTGTAACGCGAAGGTGCCGCTGCGTCCATCGAGCTTTCCGTTGACTCGTTCCATCGCCACGTAACCAGCCGAACCCTGCACATCCGTCATCACTGCCAGCATCTGGCCTTTGCTCATCGCTTCCAGGTTGCCGTGAAACTGTTTGTCGAGTGACATCCGGCCGACAGTCGGTTCGGCCTTTTCGTCCGCTTGAGGATTCATCTTCACTTCAAATTCACCGCTGGCATGTTTGGTCATCGCTGTCTCCTGCTGAGTTTTCCCAACCGCTGACGATTTTTCCGATTTAGCATCCGGCTCCGGCGCGGGAATTTTCGTCGCTTGCCAACTAACCACCTGCCACTTGCCGTTGCGCTTCAGGAAAGTTCCGCTGTTCAAAAAGTTCATGACCTCGGTCTTCCCATTCTGTTCGGTTGTGCCAACGAGTCGGAAGGCGACGATGGCCGTGTTTCCGTATTGCTGGATGCGGATGTCCTCGCCTGAGTAAGTGGTTTTCGGATCGGTGGGTTTCGGCGCGGGCGCCGAACGCACGTCGCGCATGATGTCGGCTTTGCTGCGCCGCCGC
>JANMVC010000034.1:0-2138 GCA_031392315.1 Pyrinomonadaceae bacterium
GGTTCTCAGCACCAGCTTTCCAAACTGAGCTCGATCTTCCATCAATTCATGCGCGCGCCGAGCCTCGGCCAGCGGTAAGGTTTGATCCACCACCGCACGAATCTTTCCGCTCTCGACAAACTTCATCGCCTCCAGCAACTCAGCTTTCGAACCCATGAACGATCCGAGGATGGTTAAGTGTTTGTAGAACACCATGCGCAGATCGGTCTGTGCAGCAAACCCACTCGTCGCGCCGCAAGTAACCAACCGTCCATTGGTTTTTAACGAAGCAATCGAGCCGGGCCAGGTGACGGCGCCGGTGTGTTCGAAGACAACGTCAACGCCTTTTCTGTTCGTCAGCCGCTTCACTTCTTTGGGCCAGGCATCGTCGCTGTAGTTCACTGTTTCATCCGCGCCCAATTCCTTCGCCTTCGCGAGTTTCTCTTCCGAACTAGCCGTGGCGATTACCCGCGCGCCCAAAAGTTTGGCAACCTGAATTCCTATCGACCCGACGCCGCTGCCCGCTGCATGAATCAGGACATCTTCGCCTGGTCTAACCGCCGCTCGGGTCACCAGCATGTGCCAGACTGTGACTGTTACCAGCGGCAAGGCAGCGGCTTCTTCCCAACTCAGGTTCTTTGGTTTTGGGATGACATTCACTGCCGGCGCCGACACGAGTTGGGCGTAACCGCCATCGCGTCGATAGCCGAGCATGTCGTAGTCGCGGCAGAGATTGTCGCGGCCGGCAAGGCATTCGGCGCAGTGGGCGCAGGAGACACCGGGATGAAGCACGACTTCGTCGCCGGCCTTAACCCACGAAACCAGCGAGCCAACTTCGCGCACCACGCCGGCAATGTCGCTGCCGAGAATGTGTGGGAGCGGAATCTCGATACCCGGTAAGCCGCCGCGCCCCCAAATATCGAGATGATTCAGCGCGCAGGCGCGCACCTCGACCAGCACCTCGTCTGCCTTGATCACCGGATCCGGCGCCTCAGAATACTGAAGCACTTCCGGCCCACCATGTTGATTGAAGATTACAGCTTTCATAGCTTGCTAAATTCAGAGAGACACAGGCTAGCCAATACTCCTCAAAAAGAGAAGGCCGCTCGACGGCGCCTTCTCAGGCTTGGAGTTCAAGCAACCGGCAGCTCGGGCATCATTTCGAACTGGACGATGCCAATGCTTCCGCAATTAACCGAGGAATCAATGTTGGGAATATCGACAGTTGAGGCCGAGGCTTGAAAGGCATCAGTTATCGTTTGTCCGTCGCCATTCACGTACGAGTACGCGTAGTAGGCGTTCGGAGTCAGACCGGTAACTGTACAGGTTTTCGTTCCACCTTGGCAGGCGATACCGGTCAGCACGAAAAGCAGAAGCGCAGTCAGGATTTTCTTTCTCATGACGCGCTCCTTTCCTGGATGTGATCCAGCATCCGATTAATGGTCTGCTCGTCAAAGACAAGATCGAGCGGGGTAGACGTTATATAGCCGTTAACACCGTAGGCATTGTGGCCGTCGGGACTTGGGTACTTCTCGCCGTTGATCCGGGTAAGTCCGTCCTGAATGCCTTTCATAAACTTAGTGAGACTTGCTTCGGAGCCAGTCAGAAGATCCGAGCTGGCCACCGAGTACGCAATCAACACGGCTTGGAGGGGGGTAACGCCCGAGTCGCCCTCCCTGTCGTTGGTCGTGTCCCAGGTGCCGACAAACTTTTCCGGGACTGCCTCGCTCAGGTCCCTGATCTGCCGGTGCACGTTTTTTTGGACCTCCCGATGGGTAGCTGCCTTCAGCACCTCACCCAGAGGTGTGTTGGTTTGGCCCCTCATGGCCTTTAGCTGATCCACGACCTTGTCGGTAGAAATCAGCACACCCCGACCGGGCAAATTGATCACGCGCCGTGTATACCTCTTTGGAAGATCAGGCGCTTTGAATCCGCGGAGCGTATCGTCTATGTGCAAAATTTCTTCATCCGTTAATCTGCCAAGCCGCTCAAAAGCCGTATCAGTTAGCACCTCGTTAAGCTCGCTAACAGTCAGACGCTTGGCTTCGCCATTCAGCGTGCGCTGCTCCATCTCAGCAATACGGTTCTTTGTGGGGCCGCTGAGCTTTACACCCGAGCGTTTGAAAATGAAGTTGTCTACTGAGTTAACTGACGAGCGG
>JANMVC010000075.1:0-6860 GCA_031392315.1 Pyrinomonadaceae bacterium
ACAGACAATCTGCGAAGGCCCGTTTTGCTTTTAGACTGTAACGCAAACTGTTAGTTTGCGATCCTCAAGCTGAAGAAATCGCAAACTAACAGTTTGCGTTACATTCTGAAGTCTAAACTACTACAAGCTACTCCATCGTTCACGGCTCATTCAGGAACTTCAAAACCTCGGCAATCGTCTCTTCAGGCTTTTCTTCCTGCGGCACATGTCCCGCTCCCTCGATTATCACCAACCTTGAATCCGGAATGTCCCGGTTCAGCATTTCTCCAATCTCCAGCGGAATAACTTTGTCATCCCGCCCCCAGATGATGAGTGTCGGCACGCAGATAGTCGGATACTGCGCAATCAACTCTTCAAAGTTGTTCGGCACCGCCTGCTTCGCCACTTGAAGCAACGCGTATCTTCCGCCGGGCGAACCAATCGGTTTCGCGTACTCCCTCGTCTGCTTCCAGGTAATCCGCCTTTTCTTGCAATAGGAATAACCAAGCACCGTAAAGGTATTCATACTGGGCGGCAAAAGGTGAAGCGCCAGCCACCCGAGCAGTGGAGTGCGAATCAGCCGGAGGTGCCACGGGAGATCCTGGTTGTAACCACCACTGTCGATCAGGATCAGCTTCGAGAGGCGACTGGGCTCCTCCTGGCAAAGCCTGATGCTGACGAGCAGCGAGACCGCGCCGCCGTAGGAGTTTCCCATCAGCGTCAGGTTTTTCAGATCCTGTTCCCGGATGAACTGGAGGACGAGTTCGGCTTGATCGGGGATGGAATAATTCGTGTCCCGAGGTTTCGGTGAAAGGCCGTGACCTTTTAGATCCAGTAGGATCAGCTTGTGATCGGGCAAGCGGCCTTTAAGTTTCCGCCACGAGTAGGAACAGGCACCCAGCCCGTGCACTGCCAGGATAGGATCGCCGCTGCCGTAGGTTTCGCAGTGCAGACCAGTGGCGGATGTGCATGGGCCAGAAGGTGGGTAGTCAGGCATGGCGCTCCTCCAGCGTCAGTAAAACGTAATCCCGTGCGAGGAGGGTTCAGAAGCTGCGGCCGTAATAGATTCCCAGCGCATTGTTGCCGCGGCCGTGATTACCGAAATTGTATCCGGCGTAGATCGAATCTTTCGTTGACAGGGTTATTCCGGTACCCGCTACGACATAACCATAATCGTTTTTGCCGCTGGCCCAGTCTGCGAGAAATGAAATTCTGCTAGTGACCGGTTGTTCGTAGCCAAGCAGTACTCCATGCCTCGTAGTTTCCTTGTCCAACCAGCCCGCGAGAGTGTAGCCACCGGCCGTGAAGCGTGGGCCAAAGCGTCCCGGGAAAGTTTTGCTGCCCACGGCGTAGAACATCGCCGTAGTTGTGCCTTCCTTCCGCCGAGTCACCGGGATGGAAAGTAAAACGCCCGCGGCCGCCGCCAGCCCTTTCGATTCATCCGCATAGAATTGCCACTTAAAGTTTGGTTGGATCAGGACCGGCTCCCCTGGCGCGGTCCGTGTATTGAAGACATTGATGCCAACCTCTGTATTCCCGGGCAAGCCCACCACCACGCGGGGCCCATATGTCTGATGACCACCGTCCGCGAAGGACGCAAAGTGGGTAATGAAGTCAAGCTCGAGATAACCTTTGCCCGGAGACACAACGTCGGTTGATGGTTTGTCGAAGATAGTTGACTGCGCCTTCGCGATGGGCGCATTGGAGACGATTAAGAAACAGGTGGCGAGCAGTGCGAACGTGCTCAGGCGCTGATGGAGTTTCACTAGATGGTCCTTTCCCGTTCGTTATTGAAACAGGTCGGGCAACGGGGCAAGTGTGGCTCGAGGCTGCAAGACGCTTGGTTGCACCTTCTTTTAAGCCAATATGCTAAAGAGTGCAAGAGTTCCAGCGCAAGTGGCACGGGCGTCCCGCCCGTGATCACGCGCAGGATGCGCGTGCCACAACAACGTTGCGCGCTCGGGTCCGTCTCACAAACAACATTGCATGCTCCAACCACTTCCACTAATCTTGCGCCCAAAATTAAGAGGGAGTAACAAATGCAGCTTCCCAGTCGCACAATTCGTCTAAGCATTCTGAGTCTTATCTGTCTCGGCACGTTCGCTTCCGTCGCACACGCGCAATACAAAATTGAATTGCAAACCTGCGAGGCCCTGAAGATTACTGAGAAGCGGTACGGCGTTAACGTCGTCGAAACTGCGACCTGCGTAAATCCGACAAAGAGCTTCAAACCCAAAGGCACCTTGCGAAACGTTTTCGTTTTGGCCACCTTCCCGGCCGTGCCCACCGGCGCCGGCATCACGTTCATGATTACGAAGAACAACGCCGATGGTGAATACGTTCAGAACATGGACTACTCCGCTACGCCGCAACACACCACCGCTTACATTCCCTTTACCATCAACACGCCCGGAAAATATTTTGTGCGCATGGTTAACTACTACAACAAGTCGCAGGTCTGGGGCACGGCCGATTTCGTAGTCGGCGAAGACACAGTTGGCGCGCGCGCGGTGGGAAACACTGCCGCCGGCCAGGGCAAAGTCAGCATCTGCAAAGAAATTGACGACGACTGGAAGTGTGTGGGCGCGTCAAACGAATGGAAAGCGAATCAGCCCTTTAATGTTCTGTTTGAGAACCCCACGCCCTCCGGCGTGGATTTCATCGGCATCGTTTTCCACAAACAGGACGCGAAAGGCCGCGACGTGGAGTTTGTAAACGAGTATCAGCAAAACATCGGTATGGAGAACCGCAAGTATGCAACGGTCGGCGATTCACTAAGCCTGCCCGCCGGCGTCTACTCGGTTTACATCATCGGCTGGGGCAAACGCGAAGTAATGGAACATCGCGGAAATCTGACTGAGTACTTCGCGAAGATGACGCTGACGGTGAAATGACAAACTATTAGGAGTGCTTAAGGGATGCGACTGAGAATCTTGATATTTCTCTCGTTAACGATCGTGGCCATGACCCAGGCATTGAACGCGCAGAAAGCCTCTCCGCAAAAGTTCAACGACGCGATTAGCAGATCTGAGTCTGCGGCGGAGCTGATTACGAAGCTGGCTCAACTCTCGCAGAACAGCATACCAAAGGAGCTTATTGACAAAGCAGAAGCCATTGGCATTTTCCCCTGCAGGAAAACAGACTTGCTAATTGAGCACGCGGTGATCTGTCCCGGTGTAATAAGCCGTCATCTTCAAAGCGGATGGAGCTTGCCGGCTTTCTATAGGTTCGGAGGCGGAGGGTTCGGTCGACCTGATTCAGCTTTGGGCCAATCCGCTACGATGATTCTGCTTTTCATGGACAAAGAATCTGTTGAGTGGTTGGGCAAGGCAATAACACTTAAGGGTGAAAAGCAAGGGCATACTGGGCCGGTGGGACCAGTAAGCAAAGAGCAAAGGGTTGAACTGGAGAATGCTCACATCCTGGCTTATGCCCATGGCAAGGATGGATTAACAGGCCAGAGTCTCAGGAGCGGCTCCTGGAAAGGGATTGGCCTCGGCGAAGACAATAATATCAACGAACGTTTGTATGGATTGAAAGGACGCGAGGTCCTCTCGGGAAAAGCAATCTCTTCCGCTTCGATTCCCTCAAGCATTTCGGAATTCCAAAAAGCGCTTGAAAAGCACTACAGCCGACAAGCGACATCATCCTGCCATCGTTCGGGCTCAAAGATACTTGCTTTCCAGGAAACACTGGAAAGAAGCTGGCCGGCCCGATGATTTACTTCACGTCGTAAGGGATTGAATTTGGAACTCTATCCCGCCACGCGTATCATTTAATAACGATGTCCGTCGCTCTCAAAGATTCTTACAACCGCCCGATCCGCGACTTGCGCGTGTCGCTGACTGACCGTTGCAATTTTCGCTGTTTTTATTGTCTCCCGCACGGCGAACCGCCCATTGCGCCGAAAGAACAGATGCTCTCCTATGAGGAGATTGAATACGTCTGCGACATCTTCGTCTCCCTCGGGATTGAGAAGATTAGATTGACGGGCGGCGAACCGATGATGCGCCGCGACATTGAAACCATCATCGAGAAACTCGCGAAACTGAAAACTCCGCGCGCGCCAACGTCCGACAAACTTCAGTTTGTCGATGGTTCATCTCCAGACATCTCTCTACCAGATAGCGACAAACTGAAGTTTGTCGGACTGAAGGATCTCGCCCTCACCACCAACGGCTACTTCCTTCCTGATCGTGCGCAGGGTTTGAAAGACGCGGGACTCGATCGCATTACGATCAGCGTGGACAGTCTAAAGCCCGAAAACTTCAAACAGATGACTGGTGTTGACGTGCTGGATCGCGTGCTCGAGGGCATCGCGGCGGCCAAGCGAGCCGGTCTCGATCCCATCAAGATCAACGCCGTAATCGTCCGCGGTCACAATGAAGACGAAGTCTCAGACTTTGCCGCCTTCGCGCGGGAACACAACGTGAAGATGCGCTTCATCGAGTTTATGCCGCTCGACTCAGGACACGATTGGTCCAGCACGGACGTTGTCTCCGGCCGGGAAATTCGTGAACGGATAAATGAAAGGTTTGAGTTAACTCCGATTGACGTCCCGCGCGGCTCGGAAACGTCGTCGCGTTATCGCTTCACTGACGGCGCGCCCGGCGAGATTGGGATTATCGCTCCGGTGACGGAAGCTTTCTGCGGGGCCTGCTCCCGCATACGTCTCACCGCCGACGGCCAGATCCGCACTTGTCTTTTTTCCACCGTCGAACATTCCCTGCGCGATGTGGTTCGTCTCGGCGCTTCACGCGCGGAAATCATCGACTTCATTCGATCTGTAGTGTTGAAGAAAGAACCCCGCCATTACATCAACGAACCTCAGTTCGTCGCGCCTTCACGAAGTATGAGTTTTATCGGGGGTTGAACCAGAATGTTTGGAAAACAAAAAACACCACTCACCATCCGCCTATTCGTGATAACCACGCTCCTGCTTTTTTTCTCCCTCGTCAGCGTACAGGCTCAGAACAATCAACCAACCCCCAAGCCTCAGCGACCTGATCGGGTTGTAGTGCTGGGCTCGAGCACAATGCAGGTTGAGCTACCGACGCCGGTCGCGGAAACGCCTGTGCCTTTGGTAAGCGGTGGCCGCGAAGGCTTGCAGACGCTTAGCTTCACTACACCGGATGCAAACTTCGAACGAGTCCTGGTCAAAGGCGCAGCTTTCTCTGCCGATTCACACACAGAGCATTTTCAAATACTGGCCGATGGCAACCGCATGGGCCGCAAGTCTGTGGCCCACATCTATCGCGACGCTGCTGGCCGGACCCGGCGTGAACACGAACTCGGTGGCCAAACGCTTGCGCCGGACGGCCAACCTCCGCGGCTTATCATCATCAACGATCCAGTAGGGCGCGTTAACTATGTCATTGAAACGCAGTCGGCCACAGCGCAAAAGATGAACCTGCCGCCTGCGAATGTCATGGACGCAATGCAGCGCGCGATGGGCGGCAATGCTCCATTCAGCGTCCTCATGCCTACGAGCGCCGCACGCCGGCGCATGGCGGACGACGAAGCAGCGGCGCCACCACCAAAGCCTGTGAAAGAAAAATTACCGGCCCAAACGATTGAGGGCGTGATGGCCGAGGGTACGCGTATAACTTTGACGATTCCCGCCGGCGAGTTCGACAACGAGCAACCAATGATCATCACTCACGAAGAGTGGTACTCGCCTGAGTTGCAGATGATCGTCCTGATGAAACATGGCGATCCTCGCTTCGGTGAAACGACTTTCCGGCTTACCAACATCCTTCGCGGTGAACCGGTTGCGGACCTATTCCAACTGCCGCAGGGCTATCGCGTGGTTGAAGGACGCGGGCGGGGCGGAATGCGGCGGCCCGGGGAACGGCCCCCAATCATGGGCAGACCCTGAGGGGCTCGGTCCAGTTAAGTAAGTTGGTGTACTCAATTGGTCACGTCGTCAGGCGGCGGTAGATCCCCGGCATCCGCTCGGGAAGCGAAAGCACATCGTCGATGATCGTGTAGCCAATGTCGCCGTAGAGGTCGCGCAGCTCGGCTTCCGACTCGCGATCAATAGTGATGCAAAAAGGTGTGATCCCAGCGTTCTTGGCCTGCTGCAAAGCCTCGCGCGTGTCTTCGCGAGCGTAGCGCGCGTCGCCGTAGTCGTGATCATAAGGACGCCCATCCGACAACACGATTAACAAACGCGTGCGCGCCGACTGCTTCGCGAGCTTCGCCGTGGCGTGACGAATGGCAGCGCCCAGACGCGTATTGTTTTGAAAAGTGATCCCACCGATTCTTTCTTTTACTTCGTCGGAATACTTCTCGTCGAAATCTTTCACCACGTAAAACTTCACGTTGCGCCGGCCTTCGGACGTGAAACCGTTAATTGAATAGGCGTCGCCCACGGCTTCCAGTGCTTCGCTCATCAACACCAGTCCTTCCTTCTCGATCTCAATTATGCGCCGGCCCGGACGTGTGTAAGGCTGCAATGGATGACGGCCAATCGTGCGCGCCGTGGAAGACGATTGGTCCAGCAGAAAGGAAACCGCGACATCGCGGCGACGACGCAGTCGCTGGGTATAAAGCCGCTCCGACGGATGACCCGAGCCGCGGGCCTTCGCCGCCCGGCGGTCTATTACGTAGTCAACCACCGCGCTTAGATCAAACTCTTCGCCGTCCAGCTCATTCGTAACGCGCGTCAGCTCTTCGGGCTTCATCAATTGAAACTGATGACGGATAGATGAAATCACACCTCGGTGCCGTTCGCGCGTCTCATCGACAAAAGCACGATCGCCATGCTTCACGCGCTTTTCCACCACGCGGCACCAGCCCAAACGGTGATCCGTCAGCTCGCGGTCCCACTCGTCGTAGTTGTAAGCCACCTCGCCTTCTTCCATCATCTGTTCAGGCAG
>JANMVC010000149.1:0-6885 GCA_031392315.1 Pyrinomonadaceae bacterium
CGCTTCGCGCTGCGCCGTCTGGGCCATGACCTTGTTTGACATTCCCGTACTGCGGCAGGGAAACGTAATTGAACTCATGCCGCTCGGCGCCAGGGAGACCAAGAAGCTTGAAGTGGTGGAAGCGTGCAGCGGGATTCGTTCGCTGATGACGCTGCTGACTTTGGCCGTTGTATTTGCTTACTTCACGCATCCTCGCAATGACGAACACAGAGATGACGATCATACCGATGGTCCCGGCGCGCCGGGCGTGATGGCGACAGCGTTGCGGCGCGTAAAGAGCTACGGCTTTTGGCGTTCTATAATCATTGTCGGCTCTGCCGTCCCAATCGCGATCTTTACAAACGCGCTGCGAGTTAGCGGCACTGGCGTGCTGGCTCGTTACTACGGCACGAAGGTGGCCGACGGTTTCTTTCACAGCTTCTCTGGTTGGGTGATCTACATCGTGGCCTTTCTGATGCTCTTCGGCGTTGGCTGGCTGGTGGATCGCTTTAAGCCTAAGCCTCCACAGGCAAAGGATGCGCGCGCCACAAACGCGGCCGCGATTCAGATCGTAGCGCTGGAAACCGGGGGAGGAAAATAGAATGAAAGTCTGGCGCTTCGCAATTTTGTTTTCCTTGATCCTCGCGGGTGGGCTGGTAGTAAACGCGTGGGAGTATTTGGGTGAAGCACGCGTCGAGCGCAAGGAATTGAAAGCCTTCCCGAAACAAGTGGGTGCCTGGGAACAGACCGGCGGCGACAGACAATTCGATAACGAAACAATGGCGGTGCTGAAAGCCAGCGACTATTTGCTACGCGATTATCGCGGCGCTGATGGCCGCACGGTGAATTTTTATGTCGGTTACTACGCGAGCCAGCGCGATGGCGCCACTTATCACAGTCCACTTAACTGTCTGCCGGGCGCGGGCTGGGTGATGAGCGAACCAGGCACAATCACCATCTCGCCAAAAGGCAAAGCGCCCTTCGTTGCCAACCGCTACATCATTCAGAACGGCGCTACCAAAGACCTGCTGGTCTATTGGTACCAGGGTCGTGGCCGTTCAGTTGCTAGTGAATACTGGGGGAAGATTTACACCGTCGTTGACAGTGTCAGCATGCGCCGCTCAGATGGCGCGATGGTCCGAATAACAACGCCGATTACGAACTCCGAACCCGCAGCCTTGCAAGCCGCCGCAAATCTCGCCGCGGAGGCATCAACCATTCTGCCCGAATTTATTCCAGACTGAACGAGTCTGGGAGATTCAATCTGACTGCATTTGAAAGAATGCTTCATCACCTCGGCCAGCCTGCCGAGCTACCCCTGAAAATTTAAGGAAGCACCTGCCGATTGGGCTTTTGATAATAGTGTCTCGACTCCCGGGACTCATCCGCGTGGCATTGCCCGCCACGGATGCAAAAGGGAGAAACGAGCGAGACGGGCAAATCGCCAAGCACCTGACTAATCAGGAATCTTAGCTTCGCGACCATGAAAGGAACGAGATGAAAAACGAGTGCCGCAGTAAGTTTTATTACGCCACCCTTCTGTCAATCCTCCTAGCCGCAGTTTTCGCCATCAGCGGCTGCGCCAATCCCGAAAAAGCAAAAATAGCCCACGTCGAGAAGGGCGAAGTTTACCTGAAGGACGAAAAGTTTCAGGAAGCGTCGCTCGAGTTTCGCAATGCGATTCAGATCGACGACAAGCTGGCTTCGGCACACTGGGGTCTGGCGCGCGCCTATGAAGGTCTCCAACGTTTTCAGGAAGCCTTCGAAGAGCTGCGCAAGACTACGGAACTCGATCCAAACCATCTCGATAGCCGGGTGAAACTCGGCAACTACTACATCGCCGCGGCGCGTAACAATCCCCAGTTCGTTGCTGAAGCCGAGCGACTGGCGAAAGCGATCCTGCAAAAAGATCCAAACCACGTCGAAGGCCATATTTTGATGGGCAGTATTCTCTACGCCCAAAATCAGCGCGAGCAGGCCTTCGCCGAAATCAATCATGCCATCTCGCTGGATCCGAAACGCGTCGAGTCGTACCTGAGCCTGGCGCGGTTCTATATCGTCACCAACGACAAGGCGAAAGCCGAAGAAACTTTTCAACGCGCGATTTCCGTCAACGACAATTCGGGTCTGGCCCACACCGAATACGGAAAATATCTTGTCCAGCAAAACCGCCAGGCCGAAGCGGAAGCTCAGATGATCAAAGCCGTCGCGGTGGAGCCTATGAACCGGACTTCGCGGTTCGTGCTTGCCAGTTTCTATCTGGTTAACAAGCAGATGGACAAAGCCGAGCTTGCTTACAAGGCTTTGGCGGATCTCGACAAGGACAAACCGGAAAGCCAGGCAGTGCTGGCCGACTTCTATTCTTCAGTCAACCGTCTGGACGAAGCGATCAGCATCTACCAAGCGATATTAGGGAAGTCACCCGATTTTACGCAGGGCCGTTACCGGCTCGGCGAGATCATGCTGACGAAGGGCGACAGCGCCGGGGCGATGGCCCAGGTTGATGAGGTGCTAAAGAAAGATAACCATGATCGTCAGGCGCTTCTGTTGCGCGCGCGAGTGCGTGCTCAGACAGGCGAGGCAACCGACCTGTTGGCGGCCGTCGAAGATTTGAAAGAAGTGCTGGTGCAGGAACCAAACTCGCGCCCCGGCCTCTACTTCATGGCCCAGGCCAATTTCAATCTCGGCAACATGGATCAGTCCCGCGCCTTTGCCGGCGACCTGGAAAGAAATTACCCCGACTACATTCCCGCGAAACTGATGCAGGTCCAGATCAGTCTGGCCACCGGCGACGCGAAAGGCGCACAGCGCCAGGCCACGGAGTTGATTGACCGAGTTAATCAGACGGCGCCTGATCGCAACAGCTCGCCGCAGATGCTGGCCGAAGTTCGCATGAAGGCTTATCTGTCGCGCGGTTCCGCGGCGCTGGAACAGGGAAACACAGCGGCGGCGCGCAAGGATTTCATGATGGCCCGCGACGTTTCGCCGCGCGACACCTACGCCTACATCAGCCTCGCCTCAGTGGCGTTGGCTGAAAACAAAGCTGACGAAGCTGTCGGCTTCTTCGAGAACGCGCTGTCTATCGAGAGCACGAATTTCAACGCGCTCAGCGGATTGATCCGCGTCTACGCGCGCAACAACGATCTCGGCAAAGCCCACGCGCGGATGGATCAGGTGCTGAGCGCCTATCCGACCAACGCGTCGCTCCATTATCTCAAGGCGCAAGTCTACGGGTTTGAACGCAACTCAGGACAAGCGGAAGTCGAACTGCGCAAGACGCTTGAAATCGACCCGAATTACATCGCGGCCTATTCGTCGCTCGGTGCTTTGTTTGTAAACACCAAGCAGGCGGATCGAGCCATCGCCGAGTATCAGAAGATTCTCGAACGCCGCCCCGACAATGCCACCGCCCACACGCTGATCGGCATGCTCGACGACTCGCGACAGAATTACGACGCGGCCGCCGAAAGCTACAAGAAGGCTTTGGGCAAGGACCAAAATTCCATCATAGCCGCCAACAATCTGGCCTGGCTCTATGCCGTTAATGGCAAGGGCAATCTCGATGAGGCTGTGCGGTTGGCTCAGGGCGTGGTGCAAAAGAATCCGAACGTCCCCGGCTTTGTCGACACGCTTGGTTGGGTCTACTACAAAAAAGGACTTTACGGCGCTGCCGTGGAGCAACTGAAAAAGGCGGTCTCCCTGGATGAACGCGCAGCGAAGACCACCAACGGAAGTCCGTCGGCGAATTATCGCTACCACCTCGGCATGGCCCTGAAGGCGCGAGGCGATAAGGAAGCTGCTCGACGCGAACTTGAATTGGCAGTGCGCTTGAGCGAGAAGTCGCCCTTCGCCGAAGCGGGTGAAGCGCGCAACGTTTTGGCCACGCTGTAATGTCAGAGCCACCTGCGTTAGCGGGTGGTTCCTGTCAGAACCGGGAGCGTTAGCGACCGGCTGGTTTTGCCCCGTTCCAATCCAAGGAGTCTAGCCCAATGAGTGTTGAATTCCGACAGCGGACCCCAGGTGAATACGCAAAGATCGCCTGGAAGCGGAAGTGGTTGATAATTCTCCCGGCGATTGCCATCGCCACGGCAGTGTCCTGGGTCGTCTATCAACTGCCGGATCTTTACGAATCGTCAACCCTGATCGTCGTCAAGCCTTCGACCCTGCCAAACTCCGTCGTGCCTACCGCGACTGAGGACAGCCTGACTCGCGAAATAAACAGCATCGCGCAAGTTGTTACCAGCCGTAGTTCGCTCGAGCCGCTGATCGAGAAGTTTGAACTCTACAAAGCGGAGCGACAGCGCGGCGAGCCGATGGAAATGCTCGTCGAGTACATGCGCAAAAGCATCAAGGTCGAAGTCAACACCAGCCGCAACGACATCACCAACGGCTTCAACATCACCTACCGCGGGCGCAACGCGAAAACCACTCAGGCAGTAACGGCTGAGTTGGCGAGCAAATACATCGACGAGCAAACGAAGAACACCATCAACTCGACCAGTTCGGCCAAGCAGTTTATCGACCAGCAGGTGAACCAAACAAAGGAAGAGCTCGACGCGGTAGACAAGGCGCGGCTCGACTTCATGCAGAAAAACGTCGGCAACCTGCCGTCGGAAGCCGCTTCACTGGTGGGCCAGCTAACCGGACTGCGCGAGCAACAGAAAGCGTACATCACTGAGACCGGTCGTCAACAGGACCGGCGCTCAGCGCTGACGAGCCAACTTGCCCTGGTCAGGAAATCCTCAGAGCAAAAGAAGGATGATGTGGCCGAAGATACCACCGATCCCAAGACGACACTCGCCTGGTCCCAGCTGGTCTCGCAAAAATCGAGCCTCGATTCCCAGTTGACGCGAATGATGACCGAGCTGAGGCCCAAACACCCTGACGTTCTCGCCAAACAAGCTGAAGTTGACTCGGTAAAGTCGGCAATGGATCAGATGATTCTTGAATGGAAAGATCGCATCCGAGAGAAACAAGACAAACTGCGCGATCGACCCGATTTGACGGTGGCAAATCTTGAATCGGAACTGCAACTGGTAGACGGCGAGATCAAACGCGGACAGGCAATGCTCGGCCAGATCGACGGGCAGATTGCTCAGGTCTCGACGCGATTAAACAGCGTTCCCGGCGCCGAAGTGGCCCTGGGTGCGCTCGAACGTGACTACCAAACCAAAAAGTTTTCTTACGATCAGCTCCTCTTACAGCAACAGAAAATTGGTCTTGGCGCCGACGCCGCGAGCCAGCAGCAAGGCGAAGGTATTCAGGTGGTTGACTCGGCAAACTTGCCGGCGCGGCCGGTGGCCCCGAAGCGTCTGGTGCTGATGGCCGCGGGACTTGTCGCTGGCCTGGCAGTTGGTTTTCTCCTCGTCGGCCTCTTTGAAGTTCCGCGCCTGCTGACGATTCAAACCAGTGCCGACGCCGCCCACTACACATCGCTCCCCGTACTCGTAAGCGTGCCGCAACTTCTGACGGCCAGGGAAGCGCGCACAATTCCGCGCCGGCGCAAGTTGCTGTTAGCTGCCGGAGTCGTGGCCATGGTGCTGGCGATTCCAGCCCTGGCGTTGGTGCTGAAGTTGAGTCAGGTGTTTGAACGATTCGCTGTCTAAGTCTGACTAGAAAATCAATCTGGTCCCATAGCGGACCGGCTTTGGAGGCAAACTAAAGTGTACGCAGAATTCTACGGTCTCAAAGAACTGCCCTTCGCGCTGACGCCAGATCCGCGCTTCATCTATTTCACGCCGTCGCACACGGAGGTGATGGCCAACCTCCACTACGGAATTGAAAGCGGCAAGGGGCTGGTCGTGGTGACGGGCGAAGTGGGCACCGGCAAGACGACCATCTTGCGCTGGATGATGCAGCGGCTCGACCGCTCGGTTTTAGTTGCCTACATCTTCAACCCGCGGCTGTCGGTGCCGGAGTTTTATCAACACCTGGCGAGCCTGCTCGACGTGCAAAACTGGGAAACCAAACCAGAGTTTCTGGTCGCGCTGGGCCAGGCGCTGGAATCGCGTCACTCGCGTGGACTGCGCACGGTGCTAATCATCGACGAAGCGCAGGGACTGTCGCCCAACGTGCTGGAAGAAATTCGACTGCTGTCGAATTTCGAATCAGACACGGCCAAGCAACTCCAGATCGTGCTGACGGGCCAGCCGGAGTTGCGCGACGTTTTGAACAATCCAAATCTGCGCCAACTCAAGCAACGCGTCTCGCTGCGTTGCGTGATCAAAGCGCTACCCAACGTCGAAGAGACAGATCGCTACATCACTTCGCGTCTGCTTGTTAGCGGCGCTGCCCGCACCGACCTATTTTCGCCGGGCGCGGTTGACTACATCTATCGCTGCACCGAAGGCATTCCGCGAAACATCAACAACATTTGCGACAACGCGCTGCTGGCAGGCTTTGCCGCCGGCGAACTCACGATCAGCCGCGCGATTATCGAAGAAGTGGCGGAGAGTTTTGACATGCTGCCGCGCATGGAACGTGGCATGCCCGTCGGCGAAGAAAAAGAAATGCCGGCGAGAATCTTTTCCAGCTCAGGCCGCGCGGAACTTTGGGCCGCAGGTAATGGCAACGGCGACGCGACCAACTAAGTAGCACGCGCATCTTGCGCGTGATTCACGGGCGAGACGCCCGTGCCACCAATCGTCCTACAAGGAGACGTGATGGGCAGAGTCTTTGAGGCAATCAAACGTTCGGGAGCCGCTCCACCAAGCAGCGCTCCTGCCTACAATTCAACCTCTCGCGGCGAAACCCGCAATCACCGGGCAGTTCCCTCGGCGCAGCAGATCGAAGAGCAGTTGTTCAGTCTCTCTTCAATTCTGGGCCGCGCGGAAGAGCCGGTGAAAAGTTCAGCGTTCACTGCGCACACTGCGAATGCATTCGACGGGACGGCACTCCCCGACGGAA
>JANMVC010000622.1:0-2925 GCA_031392315.1 Pyrinomonadaceae bacterium
TTCTCCGGCGGCAACTTCCGCACGATTTCCATTTTCGCTCTTGGCGTCACTCCCTACATTACCGCCTCGATTATTCTGCAATTGATGACTGTGGTCTCGCCGCAGTTGAAAAAACTGCAGGAAGAAGGCGAGATGGGCCGGCAGAAGATTAACCAGTGGACCAGATATTTGACGGTGCTGCTGGCCGGTATTCAAACTTCGTTTGTCGCCCACTGGCTGCAAGTCAACGGAGTCGGAGCGCCTACCTGGGGCTTCCTTTTAACCACTGTGCTGACCTTAACCACCGGCACCATCTTTGTGATGTGGCTGGGCGAGCAGATAACGGAACGCGGCGTGGGCAACGGGATCTCGCTGTTGATCTTCGCTGGTATCGTAATCGGATTGCCGAATGGGGTGCAGCAGGTGTTTGGCAAAGTGCGCGGGGGCGACACGATGGAAATCATCGGCGTCATTGCCCTGGTGGCAGCCATCGTCCTGATAATTGCTTTTATTGTTTTTGTCGAAGCTGCGCGGCGAAAGGTTCCGGTTAGCTATGCCAAACGTCATGTGGGCCGGCAATTGGTTGGTGGTCAGCAGACGACGATGCCGCTCAAGATCAATATGGGCGGTGTGATTCCGGTCATTTTTGCATCGTCGGTTCTATCAATGCCGCAGAGTCTTTTCGCGGCGTTTCCGCCAGACCCGGCCAATCCAAATACGGCCTGGGGCAAGGTCTGGACTTTCTTTCAGACGTTTCATGCCAGCGATCCGTATTACGAGCTAATCTTCCTTTCGCTGATTATGTTCTTCACATTCTTCTACGTTTCTATCGTCTTTAACGTTGAGGAAGTGGCGGACAATCTCCGGAAGCATGGTGGTTTTATGCCGGGTATTCGTCCGGGCCGAGCAACGGCGGAGTATCTCAATGGAATTCTGACGCGGCTGACAGTGGTCGGCGCCCTCTACCTGGCCGCAGTAGCTTTTTTCCCGCAGTTTATGTTGAGCGGATTTAAGGTGGCGCGCCTGCCACTAGTTGGAACGTGGCTGGACACTTTCGTTAGTGGGACGCCAGGTTTGGCCTGGATTCCGACGGGGATGGGCTATCAGTTTTACTTCGGCGGCACTTCACTTCTGATTCTGGTGGGCGTGGCAATGGACACGGTGTCTCAGATCGAGGCCCAACTGGTAATGCGGAATTACGAAGGATTTCTCGGTGGCGGCGGACGTCTACGCGGACGCCGGGCTTAAGTAGCTGCTGGATGTCAGATGCTGGATGTTGGTTCCGCTGTTCTAGCTTCTAGTATCTAATATGTAGCATCTTTTCTATGTCGAAGATCATTGTTTTGATGGGTGCGCCTGGTGCTGGTAAAGGCACGCAGGCGCGTTTGCTTCAGGGGCGCCTGAATCTGCCGCAGGTTTCCACGGGCGATATGTTTCGCGCGCTGAAGGATGCCCAGACTCCGTTGGCAGCGGAGGTGCGCGCTCTGATGGAGGCCGGAAAACTAGTGCCCGACGATGTCACGATTCGGGTGGTTCGCGAGCGCACTGCGCGCGACGACTGTCGTGACGGTTACATTCTCGACGGTTATCCGCGCACACCGGCACAGGCCACGATGCTCGAGGCTTTGGCCGCCGAGCAGGACAAACAGATCCAGGCGATTGAGATTCAGGTGCCGCTCGAGTTGTTGGCAAGGCGGATGGTGGGACGTCGAAACTGCCCTGTCTGCGGCGAGATCTACAACGTCTATTTCAAGCCTCCTAAGGATGACAACGTTTGCGATCTGCACCCAGAGGCTCAGCTAAATCATCGCGCCGACGACAATCTCGATACGGTGCAGGCGCGGCTCACGACTTACGAAGTGCAGACGCGTCCCTTGCTTGACTACTACAAAACGGCGAATGTTTTGCACGTTGTAGACGGCACGAGAGAAACTGAAGCGATATATCAAGACATTGAAAAAATTGTAACCAGCGACGATAACTAGGGTAGTGCTGTTTTCATGATTATCGGGAAATCCAAGAAGGAACTGGAGAAGATGCGCGGCGCCGGACAATTGGTGGGGCGCGTGCTTCAAGAGTTGAGAAGCATGGTCAAGCCTGGCGTCACTACGCTCGAAGTTGATCGCGCGGCCGAGAAAATGATTCGAGACGGTGGTGCACTCCCGACGTTTAAGGGGTATCACGGCTTTCCCTATTCGATTTGTGCCTCGGTGAATGAGCAGGTAGTTCATGGGTTCCCGTCAGAATATGAGTTGAAGGACGGCGATATTTTCTCAATCGATTGTGGCGCCACCCTGAATGGTTTTGTAGGCGACTCCGCGATTACGGTTCCCGTGGGAACGGTCAGTGACGACTGGCTGGATCTGGTCCGCGTTACTGAGCAGTCTCTTGAGTTGGCGATTGACGAATGTCGTCCCGGCAGGCATCTGGGAGACATCGGCGCGGCCGTGCAGCGCCACGCCGAGGCCCACGGGTATTCCATCGTGCGTGATTATGTCGGCCACGGGATCGGGCGCCGGATGCATGAAGATCCGCAGATACCAAACTATGGAAAGCCGGGCCAGGGCACAAAAATCAAGGCTGGCTATGTGTTCGCGGTTGAGCCAATGATAAATTTTGGAGCCCATCACACAAAGGTCCTGGCGGACGGCTGGACGGTTGTGACGCTTGATGGACAGCCTAGCGCCCATGCCGAGCACACCATTGCGATAACCGAAGAAGGTCCGGAAGTGTTCACCAGAATTGCAGAAAAGCAGCCTGCGGGGAGCAGCATTGAGGCCTCCAACTGACTCCGTAACCCTAACACCGAGCGCGGCTTGGCACGTTCGAGGATGGTGCGATCGCGACCGTGGCCGACCAAACCACGCTGATGTACGTGCTGCACCTCGGCATCGGCGACGACTTCGCGTTCACACCTGAAGGACAGCCTCCCGTTCGCCTGCGCAT
>JANMVC010000198.1:0-20691 GCA_031392315.1 Pyrinomonadaceae bacterium
GTGCCCGCCTCAAAACTGATCGTATCGACCACCAGATCCTTGGCTGATTGATCCAGACTGTCCATCGTCGCTTTGAGTTTGCCGTCGGCAGTCCTCCCCACTTTTAAGACTAGCCTCAGTTTGAAAGAGCCCACATCCAGCGCGCCCTGCCAGTTGCCGTCGATGCTTGGTGCAGCCTGGGCCGGCGTGGAAGTTGGCTGTTGCTGGCCCGCGCGCAACGCAAAGCCCGCCGGGGAGGAGCAGCAGAAAACTAAAACGAAAAGCAGCGGCCTGAATGAGCCGAGACGCTTGATATTCATGGGGAATCCTCAACTAACGTAGATTTGGGCCTTCGACCTTAATACGCAGGCTGACGGGAAAGGTTTTCGCGGCGAGAGCTCTTAGTTTGTCTTGTTGTCCGCATCCAGAGCGGCAGGTTGAGGCTGGTCCGCGGCGATTAACTCCCGATGCTTTCCGATCGCGCGATCTACAGCCGCTTCCACTTCATCAAGGTTGAAAGGCTTCGTGAAATAAGCGAAGGCACCGAGTTGACTAAACACTTTGGCGGTGTCTTCGACGGCAATCCCGGAGATTACAATTACTGGAGTGTACGGATGAGTATTCCGGATATGACTGAGCAGATCGTGTCCGCTCAGTCCGGGCATGTTTATGTCCGTCAGCACCACGTCGTAGCTTTCCATCTCAAGATACGCGAGCGCCTGTTCGGCACGATCCGCGGTATGACATTCGTGAGACGTTGCCAACAGATCGTGAAGCGTGTCCCGGATGAGTGTGTCGTCGTCAACAATGAGTATGGTGGCCATGCGAGACATGTTGCCCTGAATGTAGGCGCGAAGCAAGAAAACTTTTTCAGTGTGGCACGCGCATCTTGCGCGTGTTCACGGGCGAGACGCCCGTGCCACTTTTCAAGTTAGCCCAAGCCGGTTTCACTGAAAGCTGCAATCGGCAGGGCATCCGATGAGTTTGTGACCACGGTTTCCTTCTTGTTCAGTTGTACCGGCGGCGATTTCATCCGTGCTTCCGCCTCCAGGATTACATGCGTGGTTTGCAGCACGGTGTCGGGATTTAGCGAGATCGAAGAAATGCCTTTTTGCACGAGAAACTCCGCAAACTCAGGATAGTCCGAAGGCGCCTGGCCGCAGATTCCTATCTTCTTGCCGGCGCGATGAGCTGCTTCGATCGCGAGCGTCACCATCCGTTCCACTGCGCCGTCGCGTTCGTCAAAAAGGTGGGCCACCATTTCCGAATCGCGATCGAGGCCCAGCGTCAGTTGCGTCAAATCGTTTGAACCGATCGAATAACCATCGAAGACGCGCAGAAACTCATCGGCGTAGATGACGTTTGCCGGCAGTTCGCACATCGCATAAATTTCGAGCTCGTGTTCACCCTGTTTCAAGCCAAACTCGTCCATCAACTTAACCACGCGCTCGGCCTCGGCCACGGTGCGGCAGAAAGGAATCATCGCTTTTACGTTAACCAGGCCCATCTCATCGCGCACCCGCGACATTGCCAAACACTCCAATTCAAAGCCTTCGCGATAGCGGTCGTCGTAATAACGCGAGGCGCCGCGAAAACCCAGCATCGGATTTTCTTCAGTCGGCTCAAACTCCTGGCCGCCAATCAGCATGGCATACTCGTTTGATTTGAAGTCAGACATGCGCACGATGACAGGCTTGGGAAAAAATGCCGCGGCGATTCGCGCTATGCCCTCCGACAAGCGGCGCACGAAAAAGTCGCGCGGATCTTCTTCGCCGAGCCGGCGTTCGATTTCCTTCACTACCTCCGGATTTTGCAGGTTTGGATAACGCACCAGGGCCATCGGATGGATTCCGATGTGGTTGTTGATGATGAACTCCAAACGCGCGAGGCCCACGCCGTCGTTCGGAAGGGAAGCGACCGCAAAGGCGTGATCCGGATCGCCGACGTTCATCATTACCTGCGTGCGTGGCCTTTGCTCGTCGCCAACCACGCGCCGATCAACCGCGAATTCGACCAGGCCTTCGTAAATATTTCCGTGCGCGCCCTCGGAACAGGAAACCGTGACTTCGGTTCCGCTTTGCAGGATGGCGGTGGCGTTGCCGGTGCCGACGATGCAGGGAAGTCCGAGTTCGCGGCTGATGATGGCGCTGTGGCAAGTACGTCCGCCGCGATCCGTAATGATGGCGGCCGCGCGCTTCATAATTGGTTCCCAGGCGGGATCAGTCATCGAAGTGACCAGCACGTCGCCGGCTTGAAACTGGGCCAGGTGATCCGGATCGGCGAGCACGTGGACACGCCCGTGGCTGATCTTTTCACCGACGGCGATGCCGGAAACGAGTGGCGCGCCGTGTTCGCCAGTCAGCCGGTAGGTTTCGATATAGTTTTCGCGATTGCTGGCGTGGACCGTTTCCGGGCGGGCCTGAAGGATGAAAAGCTCGCCGGTGTTGCCGTCCTTGGCCCATTCGATGTCCATGGGCATCGAGCGGTCGGCAATCGAGGAATAGTGGTCTTCGATCAAACACGCCCAGCGGGCCAGCTCGAGGACATCATAGTCATCAAGGCAATAGCGGTTGCGCTGCGCTTCTACCACTTCGCGCGTGCGCGTGCCGCGTCCGTCCAGTCCATAAACCATCTTCACTTCTTTGCCGCCTAATCGCCGGCTGACGATGGGGCGCGCGCCAGTTTTCAATGTCGGCTTGAAGACGACCCACTCGTCGGGCGTGGCCATACCCTGCACGATCGCTTCGCCCAGTCCCCACGCGCCATTGATCACTACGGCATCGCGAAATCCCGATTCAGTGTCGAGCGTAAACATCACGCCGGAACACGCCTGATCGGATCGCACCATCGGCTGCACCCCGATCGAAAGCGCCACTTCAAAATGATCGAACCCGCGGGCCGCGCGATAGGAAATGGCCCGGTCGGTCCAGAGTGACGCGAAACAACGATGACAAGCTTCGATGAGACGGTCTTCGCCGCGCACGTTCAGAATGGTGTCCTGTTGGCCGGCGAATGACGCGTCGGGAAGATCCTCGGCGGTGGCAGACGAACGGACGGCAACTTCCGGCGTTCGGCCCAGTCGCTGACATAATTCGCGGAAGGCGCCGATGATTGCGTCGTTGACCGCTTGAGGCAGCGGCGTATCAAGCATCAAGGCACGCGCTTCGCGTCCCGCATCGTTGAGCGCGCGCATGTCGTTGTGATCGAGACCGTGCATTAGTTCGCGCAAGCGTTTACCCAGCCCGTCAGTTTCCAACAGCAACCGGTAGGATTCGCTGGTCGTCGCAAATCCATCGACTGCCCGCACACCACGCGGCACCAGGGCCCTGAAAAGTTCGCCCAGACTGGCACACTTGCCACCAACTAGTTGCACGTCGCCTGCCCCGACTTCGCTTAAGTCGAGCACCAGAGGATTGGAAGTCTTTGTCATGTTTTGTCCTGCCGCAGTGTTGTGAAACACACTAAGGTTGTGGATCCTCAGTTCAAACCCTCACTTGCTGTTAGCCCCAGAGTCTATCGGACGAAACTACGAGGCCCGCAAGAGTCTACACCGAAAGCGAAAAGGCGGACACATGAGTCCGCCCTATCTTTAATCTTTGTATCGGTCGCTACGGGGAGCTCACCAAGATCACATCCCAGGCCCAACGCCCGAGTTGCGCACCGTGCGTGTCCCACACCTTCGCACGGTATCGAAACTGATTTCCATACTGATCAGTCCGTTGCGACTTCTTGTAGTCTAAGGCTAGCGTCTTAAGACCAAGTTGGGGCAGAGTCTTTAACTCGGATGGTTCGGAGATGCCATTGTGATTTGTATCTTGCCATAAGCGTAGTGAGGAAAAGATGCTGTCATGGCGATTAATCACGCCGTTTCCATCGCCGCCATTTACCGGCTTATCGAATTCAGCCAGAGCGAGAAAGCCATTTCTCTCCTCCCCTGAAGGCGGCTCAGGCTGCGGCGTGTAGTTACCAAAGAGTTCTGTTCCGTTGTCTATTACACCGTTACCATTGCGGTCGAGGGCAAGCCAGGCATCATCTGAGCCCGCGCTGGTCCAGCTTAACTGCTCTGGGGTTCCATCGCTATCAAGGTCGAATGCTACTCCGCTAGAATTGTCTGTGAGTCTGAACCCATTGCCCATGATGTCCACCACGATAGGAGTGGGTGTCTGACAACAGCAACATCGAGTTCTTCCGGAATAGTTCCAAGGACAGGTGCCGTTTTGGTTTTTTGGTATGCATCCATCGGGGCAAGAAACCCCGTAACAAAAATTTCCGCCTGGCGTAGACGCCGGAGTAGGCGTTGAAGCGGGAGTAGGCGTCGGTGTTGTTGTTGGATAGTTTTCACTTACTACAGCGTTATCACACGGCGTCGGGCCTTGCACGCAGCCGTTTCCATTTGCATCGCAATCTTGCGCGCCCATCACTGATTGACCATTGCATCCGGGATAGCAGTCGTCTAACTTGAATGTGTGTCCAACCTCGTGCGCCATTGTGGTAGTCATGTCAGGCATATAATTCCAATTGCCCAGTTCACTAAAGGTGATGGTGGCTGATGAAAGATTAGGATAAGTATTGCTATTGGATTCAAATTGGCTGGTCTGTGCTCCACCGCCGCTCTGCGTTGGCCCCCTCGTTACGAACAACACGTTGGTCGCAGGGTTTGGCTTTGAGCCTACGGAATAACCTTGAAAATTCACACCAGACCCATTGCCCGATGCACCGTTTGAAGCGTTCCAATTATTGCAGGCTTGCTCCATTGCATTCATTTGGTCTTGGGTGAAGCCGGCATTAGTGTCGAAAATCACTGTTACTTGTGCGCCCTTAGTCCAGGTTGCATCGCTGGACTGAGGCGGGGGAACACAAGGTTCTTGAGCGAAACCGTGCGTTGCAAGATCCAACCCGATTGCGAGTAAGAACGCCGCCAGTGGGACGGCGAGATATGATTTGACCGCGTGGGTTAATCTCATTTTGCTGCAAGCCCGGCGATGTTAATAATTAGTTCTTGATGGCAACGAGTAGTTCAGCTAGAAAAGTTTGCTCGTCTTTGCCGCGGTGAGCGTCGAAGTCCACTACCCCTGACCTCTCGAGCGGGACGATGCGGCCGTCGACAAGCTCATATCCCGTCAGAATTCTATAGTCTTGATCTCGCCGCACCTGGTAAGGGAAGTTGTGTGTAAGAAACAGCACATACTTACGTCCCACGCGTGGCATTCCCAGGTTCGAGACGTACATTAGCGTGACTTGGCCGGAAGGAAACCTGATCCGACCCCCTTCGCGTTCTACGACAACAGAACCAGGAAATTGAAGCGGATTCTGAATGTCATTCTTGAGGATCTGACATATTTGTATTGTGAACTCAGAATAAACACCGGTCTTATCACTGGATAGATGTGCCTCTGCGCCAGTCACTGCGCCGATAATCACAGCATCACTGTGATTTGCTGGGAGAGAAGAGATACTCGGATCCCAACTATACCTATCGGAAACGGTGATGAGCTGCGGATCCACAGCCGTTTCCCGTCTGTTATATTTCTTACCTTTGGCTTGTCGTTTAGCACGCTCCTTTGAGTCTGCAGGTTCTGTGGCCACATGATCAGCGACTGGGAACTGACTCGTGTCAACTTCCTGCGCTTGCCTGACCTTCTCTTTTTGCTGTTGTTGGTTAGGGACGGAGTCTTGGCTATGGATGCGTAGGGCCGTTAGCAGGATAAGTCCAGAAACACAGGAAATTATGAAAAACAGCCAGACCGAAGGTTTATGCTTTGCCATACGAACTCCTTTGGCAGAAAGACTTGATGCGATTGCGGAGAAAGGCAAACATCTTAAACTTAGATATTAGATAGAACCATCGGCTGACAAATGTCAAGAACTTCACATGGTAATCCGCAACTGGGGCGTTACAAGAATTCTTGGATCCTGATCATGAACTAACGAGGAGTGCAAGGGCGAAGCCCCGAGCACCCTACCAATACGCACTGGTATTTGCTTGGGCCACTGCGAACACCGTTGTCGCGAATTGAACGGTTGCGACGAAGCGTAAGACGTAGCTAAAGGGTTCACGTGGCCGCAGCTACAAAATCCCGGCCTGCTCTGCTAGTATGAGGCCGCACTTCATCATTGCGAGCTTTACGGTAATTGACGCAGTTTGCAGTCAAACTTCCGAATTCAGGAGACTGAAAAGATGGGCCACGAGTTACAGACAGAGCGCGAGCTGTCTCTGGACTTTTTGCGCGTATGCGAAGCGGCGGCGATTGCGGCAGCCCGCACGATGGGCCAGGGCGATCGCAAGTATTCCGATCACGTTGCGGTCGAGGCCATGCGCGAAGTAATGGACACGGTGCCGATGCGCGGGCGAATCGTGATCGGCGAAGGCGAACGCGACGAAGCGCCCATGCTTTACATCGGCGAGGAAGTCGGCGGCGGCTACGGCGTCAGTGAGGACCTGGCGGAATCCTGTCCGGAAGTGGACATTGCTGTCGACCCGCTCGAAGGCACCAATCTTTGCGCCGTGGGCGCTAACAATGCCATTGCGGTGCTGGCGGCTGCCGAACGCGGCGGGCTCTTAAATGCTCCCGACATCTACATGGACAAGATTGTGGTTGGCCCGTCGTCGCGCGGCGTGGTGGATCTTGATGCGCCGATCAAAGATAACCTCAAGAATATCGCGCGACGGTTGGGGCGTGATGTCGAGGACCTGACAGTCATCGTGCTTGATCGTTCACGACATAAGAAGTTGATCGCGGACGTGCGCGAAGCGGGCGCGCGAATCCGTTTGATTGGCGACGGGGACTTGTCCGCGGGAATTTCCGCCGCGGTCGCCGGCACAAACATCCATGCGCTGGTCGGGATTGGCGGCGCGCCGGAAGGAGTGATCACGGCGGCGGCGATGAAATGCCTGAACGGTGAAATTCAGGCGCGGCTGGTTTTCGATCACGAACGGTTGGGCGTAGACAAGGACAAGGTGCCACCCAAGGAGCAGGTGATCGAGCGCATGCAGGAGATGGGCATCACGGACGTGAACAAGATTTACGATACAAACGATCTTGCGCCGGGCCGGAGAGTTATTTTCGCGGCCACTGGCGTGACTGACGGCGCGTTGCTCAAGGGCGTTAGATTCTTCGGCGCCGGCAAGCGAACACATTCCGTAGTGATGACTTCCGAGTCGCGGCACATTCGGTTCGTCGATACACTGCACATCGAAGGCGGACCAGATACGGTGATTCGATTTTAGATTAGGGATTTCGGATTGCGGATTTGCAGAACCGTTCGTTGACAATAACTACTCGGAAATCGGCAATCGGCAATCGGCAATTGGCAATGTCTTACGTCCCGCAATCAGGATCCATCCGCCGCCCGTTATTGATGTGGTTAATCGTCGCCGCAGGTTCTCTCGGAACGATTGCCATGATCCTTGGAGCCCCGCTGGCCTTGAAAGCGGGGTTTCCGTTTCTCGGTCTTACCTTCTATCGAGCGTTCAGTTACCTGTGTCACCAAATTCCGGCGCGGTCGTTCTTCATCGGCGAACACCCCTTTGCCGTCTGCTCGCGTTGCTTTGGACTCTATGCCGGATTCGCCACGGCCGCAGTTCTCTATCCGTTGGTAAAATCGTTGAGGTCAACTGAGACGCCGCCGCGCAAGTGGCTTTTTCTCGCAGCCGTCCCGATGGCTGTTGACTTCTCCTTTGAGTTCTTCGGGTTTGGGCAAAACACTCATTTCTCGCGCTTCGCAACCGGCGCACTGATTGGCGCGGTCGCTGTCTTCTATGTCATGCCGGGGTTGCTGGAATTAAGTATTCGTAACTGGGGCAGTAAACACCAAGTGGCCGCAGTTGCGACCAACGCCACGTTACCCGCCGACGTGTTTTCAAAGAATGCGTCCTCGGCTCCGAGTGACTACAGCGCCCCGCATCGGCGCATCTGAGACAAGCAGTCTGGAACATAGACAGGATTAACAGGATGAACAAGATTAGCCACGACACCTGCAAATTCGTCTGAATCGTGTCAATCCTGTGAATCCTGTCTGTCCCTGTTTCTTCCCGGCACCGCTTCAGGTTAGAATCCTTCCCGCGCCGTCTGGAGCTTTCTGACGGCGTTTAAGATTTATAAGGATCGACTGCATTACCGATGGCATTCGCTTTTCAAAGCACCGCCGAACCCACTCCCTGGCCGACTCCCATGGGTCCCGAACCGCAGGCCCTTTTTGAGCGCTATTTTCACGATGGCGTCAACAAGACCTGGGGAAACATCAGTCCGCTTTACCAGCTCGACACGTTTGACTGGACCATCCTGATTCTCTATTTCACGATCCTGACGGTGCTGGCAATCTATGGTGGCTATCGCGTCAAACAGGTCGTGGACTTCTGGCGCTATCGCAAGTTTGTGCCGACGCCGAAGGCGCGATTCAGCGAAGCGGATTTGCCGGTGATCACCGTGCAGCTCCCGCTCTTCAATGAAATGTATGTGGTCGAGCGGCTGGTGAAAGCGATTTCGGAGATCGACTACCCGCGCGAGAAGCTGGAGATACAAGTACTCGATGACTCGACGGACGAGACTGTAAAACTCGCGGAAGCGACGGTGGCGAAGTATGCCGCGTTAGGTTTCGACATCCACTATCTCCATCGCGCAGATCGAACGGGATTCAAAGCCGGCGCGCTTGAACAGGGAACGAAAGCCGCCAAGGGCGAGCTACTCGCCATCTTCGACGCGGATTTTGTTCCCAAGCCAGACTGTTTGCGCAAGCTGGTCGATTTCTTTACCGACCCGATGGTGGGTTGTGCGCAGATGCGCTGGTCGCACATCAACGGCAACTACAATTTGCTGACGCGCCTGCAAACCATCATGCTCGATGGCCACTTCGTGGTGGAGCAAACCACGCGCAATCGCACCGGCGGCTTTTTCAACTTTAACGGCACTGCGGGAATCTGGCGTCGTGAAGCAATTGCGGCGAGCGGTGGTTGGCAACACGACACACTCACGGAAGACACGGACCTTAGTTTTCGCGCGCAGTTGATGGGCTGGAAATTTGTTTACCTGCTGGACGAAGATGCGCCGGCGGAGATTCCGGTTGAGATCAATGCGTTCAAAGCGCAGCAGCGGCGTTGGGCCAAGGGCGTGATGCAGGTGGGGTTGAAACTTTATCCGCGCATTTGGGGATCGCGTTTGCCCATGCGCGTGCGGCTCGAGATGTTTTTCCGTCTAACTGGAAACATTAGCTACCCGCTGATGATTGTGGCGAGCTTCCTGCAGTTTCCGCTGTTGTTGGTTCGTTACAATTCGCCTTTCTATCATCTGATGGTGCTCGATCTCCCGCTACTGTTCTTTTCTTCGGTCTCAGTTTTTCTTTTTTACGGGACGGCGATTTGGTATCTCGACCGGCGCGTCGCGCCGCGCTTGTTACACCTGCCGCTGGTGATGGCGCTCGGCCTGGGTCTGGCTTTTTCAAACGCGCGCGCGGTGCTCGAGGCGCTCTTCGGAATTAAGAGCGACTTTGTGCGCACTCCGAAGTACAGCGTCGAAAAAACCGAAGACGAAACGTGGAAGCGGAAGAAGTACAAACGCAAACGCGGCTGGCTGCCTTTGTTGGAACTCGGCTTCTCGGTCTATTTCCTGCTGGCGATTCTCTATGCCCTGCGCCTGCGCATGTGGGGCACGGTCCCATTCCTGTTTCTTTTCTTCACCGGCTTCGGCTACATGGGCATCATGAGCATGGTGCAGTCGCTCAGCGGCCGCCGCTGGTTCTCATCATGGCGCGCCGCCCCTGGCGCTTCGGCCGCCGGTAAGTAGGATGGGCATTCCTACCTGTCCAGCTTCCTTTGCAGAGGATGCTCGACAGGCCCGACAGATTTATCAATCAATTTCTTGCTCTCGATCGTGACGATCAATTACTATCGCGATTCCGACGTCCCGTTTCTTTCCAATCAAATTTTATCGTTTGCTGAGGAGAATTCATGTCCACAAAACTGTCCCCCATCGTGAAGTTTACCGTTCTCGCCCTGCTTTGTTTGACCATGGCTGTTGGCGCCCTCGCGCAATCGCAGGCGACCACCGGAAACATTGAAGGCCGCGTACTCGATCCGCAAGGCGCCGCCGTTCCCGGTATCGCAGTGACGGCCACAAATCAGGAGACCGGTTATGCCAAGACCGCGACCGCTGACGACTTGGGGAGTTATCGATTGATCCTGTTGCCGCCTGGAAAATATAGAGTGACGACCGGCGGCGCGCAGGGTTTCGCTGCCGCCACTTATGAAAATGTAACTGTGACGATCGGAGGCCAGGCCCCACTCGACATTCAGTTGAGCGTAAGCGGGACGAATGTCGTGATTGACGTTGCGGCGGATGGACAAGTGGTCGAAACCACTCGCACCTCTGTGGCTTCAACAGTCAACGAGCGGGCGATTGAAAACCTGCCGGTCAACGGCAGAAATTTTCTCGACTTCGCCACTCTGACGCCCAGTGTGGTGCGCGACCCGACGCGCCAGGGCGATCTCGCTGTGGGTGGACAAAAGGGAACGCTTAACAGCCTCCAGGTCGACGGAACCGACAACAACAATACCTTCTTCGGTCAGTCCCTCGGACGCACCGGCACACGTCCTCCTTATCAGTTTTCCGAAGAAGCTGTGCAGGAGTTTCAGGTTAATCAAAACGGTTTCTCTGCCGAGTTTGGACGCGCCGGCGGCGCCGTGATCAATGTAGTAACCAAATCAGGAACCAACACCTGGCACGGCAGCGTCTTCGAATACTTCCGCGACGAGTCGTTAAATTCCAACACTCCGATCTTAACCGCCCGCGGTGCCAAGCGACCGAAGTCGCAAATCAACCAGTTTGGCGGCACGCTCGGCGGACCCATAAAAACAGATCGCGCGTTCTTCTTCTTCGCGTATGACGGACAGCGTTCGACCATTCCCAACGTGGTGGATGCGCCAAACTTTGCCGGCGCCTCGCCCGCGGTGCGAGCGTTGTTGTTGCCTAAGATGGGCACCTACAACGTCGGGCGTGATCAAAGCGTGATCATGGCCAAGACCGACATTCGACTCAACGACGCCAATCAATTGGTGCTGCGGTTCAATCGGCAAAACTTTACGGGGAATAACAACGAGAACGGTGGCCCATTGAGTGTTGAGGAACATTCCGGAAACAGTGTGGCGAAGACGCTGACCTTTTCCGGTTCGCTAACCTCAACCCTCACGAGCAGCCTGGTGAATGAATTTCGCTTCCAGTTTGGACGCGACGAGGAACCGGGCCAGGCAAACAGCGACGTCACTGAGGCGCGAATTCAAACCGGCGGCGGCTTCCTCCAGCTAGGGCGGAATAACTTTAGCCCGCGCGAAACCACCATCAAACGCGTGCAGTTTCTCGATAACATCAGCTATACGCGCGGCGCGCACAACCTGAAGTTTGGCGTTGATTTCAACTTCGATCGCATCTTTAACTTTTTCCCGGGACTCTTCAGCGGACAGTACACGTTTAATTCCTACACGCTTTTTGGTTCGAATACTCCCGCAAGTTTTACGCAAAACTTTCCCGGCACGGGCACGTCAGGCGCAACCACTCACCCTGACTTGAACGAGTATAGCTTTTTCGTGCAGGACGATTGGCGGGTGAATCCTAAGCTCACCTTGAACCTGGGATTGCGTTACGACTTTCAGGATTTGGCCCCACCCACAGTTAACAATCCCAGCGCCACGCTCGCGACCACCGGGTTTAGCACCACGACTGCGCCGCGAGATGCCAACAACTTTGCGCCGCGCGCCGGGTTCAGTTATGCGTTTAACGAGAAGACCGTGATGCGAGGTGGCTATGGCATTTTCTATGGCCGCACGACCGCGATCATGCTTGGTACTTCGCATTCTCAAAACGGAATCCAGGTAACCGGCGTGACTCTAAACTGTACGCTCGTTCCGAATCCCTGCCTTACCTATCCGGCGATTTTCACTGCCCCACCTGCGACCGGTGCGCAAACCCCGAGCCTTTATCTTTTCGCTCAGGGCTACGACCAGCCCGCGGTGCATCAGGGCCGCTTCGGCATCGAGCACGAGATTTTCTCTAATACCAGCTTGTCCGCTACCTATCTTTATTTCCGCGGCACTGATCTTTCGCGCACGCGCGACATCAATCTGGGCGCACCAGTCGCAACTACAGTGACGGACCCGGCCGGTCAGACCTTTACCGTGCTGCGTCACCCGGCCGCGCGTCCAGTTGCCGGCTTTACACGCATCAGTTTGTTTGAGAGTTCGGCGAAGTCTCGCTACAACGCGTTGGCGTTGGAGCTCAAGCGCAGGTTTACCCGCGGACTTCAGTTCATCGCGGCTTACACCTTGTCTGACACGAAAGACAATAAGCCGGACCAGACGATGGTAGTGGTGGGGACGGACGACGTGAAGGGCTTGCAGAATAACCTGGACATCGACAGCGACTATGGCCGCAGCGATCTCGACATTCGCCATCGGCTGGTGTTCAGTCCGGTTTATGAAGTTGGCAAAATTGGTGAAGGGACGTTGGCCTGCGCTTTTCTAAGTGATTGGACGTTTTCCGGCATCATGACTTTGCAATCGGGTTTCGCTTATTCGGCCGGTATTGTCGGCGATGCCAACCGCGACGGTAACGCGGCGACCGACCGGGTGTCGGGAACTCGACGTAACGAGTTTACGACGCCCAGCATTTATATTGTTGATGCGCGGGTTACGAAGGCGTTCAAGTTTGGCGAGAGATACAGCCTGAGTTTGATTGGTGAGGCCTTCAATCTTTTCAATCGCTCGAATATTGCGTCGGTGAATACGGGGCGCTACGGAATTGCCAGTAATTCTGCGACGACTCTTACAAATCCAGCGGTTACTGCGCCCTTTGGTTTCGCCCGCACTTTTCTGGGCGAGCGGCAGATGCAACTGGCGGTGAAGTTCAAATTCTAGGCACTCGTTGAGAGATCATTCGAGATTTCAGCCTGGCCCAGCCCTGAAGAGTCTGTCGGAAAAAGATCTCTGCAACTCAGGTGTATAGAGTACAAGCTTTAGCTTGCGCGTTTGGGCAGCGGCAACCTAATAAAGGTTGTACTCTATACGCCTGTACGCTTGGGCTTAGTTTCCCCTCGGCGCACTGGCGGCGCCGCGTGCTTTGTTGAAGGGTGACGTCGCCCGCCACGCCGGCATTGCTTCCGCGTTGGCAACGCGCAAGCCGATAATCAATCCCACCTGTGCCAGCGTCCGCGGGCCGGTCCAATTCCAGTCGGGCTTTACGATATCGTTTGCCGAGTGGTAGTCAGTTTCCATCCACTTTTTCATGCGCGGAACCCAGACCGAATCATCGCCTGCTGGGCCACCCATGAGCATCAAGGCCGGCACGCCTCGTCTCACAAACGAGTAATGATCTGAACGCACAAAAGCATTTTCTTCCGGCACCGGATCGGCGGCGACCGTATTTCCGGTGGCGGCGGTAACCTCCTCAAAAGTCGTTCCTAGTTCCGAATGCTCAGCGCCGAAACCGACGATGCGTTTCACCGGCCCATAAACCTCAGTGCCGATGCCGTCGAAGTTAATGTCCGCGGCTATCTTTGCCAGAGGCCAGGTGGGATTGCGCACCCAGTGTTCAGCGCCCAGCAGACCGTACTCTTCACCGGTCACTGCCAGAAAAATTATCGAACGGCGCGGCCGCTGTGACGGTTTTGGATACGCCTTAACTAACGCTTCGGCGATGGCCCCGATCGTGGCGGTTCCCAAAGCGTTGTCAGCAGCGCCGGGAAAGATTGTGCCGCTGCCGTCGATGCCATAGGCGTCGTAATGCGCGGTGTAGACCACCGCTTCCTCCTTTAGTTTCGCGTCGGAACCTTCCAGAATGCCAATCACATTACTGCTGGTGGCTTCTTCGCGTTTGAGCCGCAAGGCGAGGGTGGCTGTTTTTCCCAGATCACGCGAAACCTGCTCGCCGCTGGCGGCTTTTTCAATGGTCTGAGCGAAGGTCGCGGACGAACCGGCAAACACTTTTTCCATCGCGGCATTGTCGGCCAAAAGAACGGGCGGCGTTTGAAACGGCGGCGCGGGCGCCGAGGCCAGGGTTACGCGGCGGCGCGAAAGATAGTTTGCGATTGTGGCAAAGGGCTGGGCCGGCGTGCCGGCGTTTGCGATGATCAAGGCGGTCGCGCCGCGTCCGAAAAGATTGATGGCCGTGGCCTGCGGGTTGGAAGCGCGCCGCCAGGAGGCCGCATCAACATTCGCTGGCGGTTGTCCGCCGAGCATGATCACAACTTTGCCTTTGAGATCCAGACCGGCGAGGTCGTCACGCTGAAGTTCTTTCGAGACCACGCCGTAACCGACAAACACCACGCCACCGCTGACGTCATACTGATCGGCAGTGTAAGGCGGCAAGAGCACGTAGTCTGCGCCGTGCTTTAGCACTGTGTCACCAACTGTGGCGGAGGATGTCGCCAACACCATCGCCGACTTAAACTTGATTGCCTGGAGGTAAGTGCCATTATCGCCGCCAGGTTTCAGGCCCAGTTTGGTGAAGTGTGCCGCCAGATAATTTGCGGCGCGGTCAGCGCCGGCTTGCCCGGTGCCACGGCCTTCAAACTCTTTCGAACTCAGCCTGGTGGTTAGCTGGCGAATGGTTTCGAGTTTGACGCGGCCTGCAGCCTTTTTCTCCGCGGCAGTAAGCGTCGCGGCTGCTGATTTGGCGGTGGCTGCACCGGTTGCGCTTTGTTGCCAGCCGAGGGAGGGGACTACCGATGATGAGAACAGCGCAACTGCAAGCAGCGCGGACAAGAATCCGCGGCGATGAAAACTATTAAGTGGGAAACTATTACGAGAAAGTGAAAGCATTAAGTGATCTCCTGGCTGACGGGATGCGAATGTGGATGAGGTAATACGCGGGAGGCGAGGAAAGGTTTTGCTAATTGCGGACGTAGCAAACAGCAAACAGCAATTAGCAAACCCTGGTCCTAATTGGGCCTTGCTTGAAACTTTTACTACGGTATTCAGTCTTTCGAGTAAACTACTCCTCCTTTCAGAAATCACAGCGAAGAGGCTTAGGTACCAATGCTGAATATCACTCGCGTCTCACTGTTTGCCGTGCTGGTTGTTATTTTGCTGGCAGCGTCTAGAGTCATGCCAATCGCAGTGGCGCAGGGTGAAAGCATGGACTACCTGCCATTCAGCCAGAACCTTTTGCGGCCTTTCAAACTGAAGCAGATCGAATTGAAAGAAGACTTGCGTAGTGGCCGCGCGATTAAGGTGGCGGGCGTGCAAATTCAGGAGGAGAAAGCCGCTGGCATTGAACCCGCAGCGGACGCGGAGAGCATTCATCGGATCGTTTTCACGGGACGCAACCTCAACGGAAAGCCCTGGCGAGTTAGCGCAGCGGCCTCGAATTATTACGGCGCCCTCTACGAAGCGGATCTCGACCGCAATGGCATCCGCGATCTGATCCTGTCAATGGGCACTGGCGGTAACGGACTCGCTCCCTCGACGCGCCTGATTTTCGTTACCTTTAGCCGAAAGGGCGACGCCAGCATTTTCGAGGCGACCGGTTATTACCAGCCTGGGCCAGACGGTATTTTGGACGTAGCCGACTTGAACCGCGACGGGCGCGCCGAATTGGTTCACATGGTCTTCGATGATGGCTACTGGATTACCAACATCTATCGCGTGCGCGACTCGCGTTGGAGTCGCGTGAAGGGCAGTTTTGCCGGACTGCGCTTTCCGCTGTACACGCGTTTTACGATCCGGCCGAATCACAAACCAACGCAGCCGGCGCGCGGACGCAAACCAATAGCCGTGGATCTCCTCAAGCCTGTAGGGAAAAGATGACAAACGAAACGGGCAGCCACATGTTACACACGGTAGCTGCCCGAGCGAGCTTCGATAGACTTAGGGATAAACACGTGGCTGGGAGGCAGGGATTCGAACCCCGATAGGCGGATTCAGAGTCCGCAGTCCTACCGTTAGACGACCTCCCAACAAGGGAATTTCACTGTAAGTGTAGACGGTTTTCTTTGTCAACCAGACGCCTAGTGAATGGTAAATGGTGAATGGTAAATAGAGGTATGGATTCGCCCGAGGCGTTGAGGTCCTCGTCGTTTGCGCCATTTGCGATTTACTATTTACTATTTACTGCTTCATGGGCACAATAAGCGCGCCTACCCCTCCCACACTGGGTGCACTCGCGCTGCTCACGTCACCCGTTACATGATGAATTGAAAACTGGGGGGAACATGACTGACGTTGAAAAACGGGATCAAGCAAATTCGGTGAGCGCCTCGGAAGAGAACGTGGGCGACGTGATTGCTGCTTACGAAACGAAAATAGATGAGATTGCCGAGATGGTCGCACGAGTGCGCCATGAGATTAATAATCCACTTACCGGTGTATTGGGCCAGGCGCAGTTGCTGCTGCGAGAAGACTTGAGTGAGTCAGCGCGAAAGCGCGCTGAAACTATCGAAGGTCTGGCCATTCGCCTCCGCGACGTCGTGGGCCAACTGCGCGACGTGCAGAAGGCGCCAAAACCAACCAATGAATCCTAATCGACCCTACGGCCAGGCGATCCACAAAGCATCACGAAATCTCACCAAAGAGAAAAGGACTTTCGTGCTGCCTCGGGTAATTCGCGTAATTCGTGGATCGGGGTCTATTCTCTTGTCTTCGTTTGCCGGCGCCTGACTGGTACGAATTCATTTGACTGTACCCATGGCTTGAGCCGCAGTTGAATTATCAACAAAAACTGAATAGCGTTTACCGGCGGGGATGAATGCGTCCTTTCCGCGTTTGAAGCCATGCAGCAACGCGACCGGAGCGATCAGCGGCATCAGTGCGCCGGTGATTACCATCGCGGTGGCCACCCTGGCGCCTTTGCTGTCCCCCCGCAGCCGCACCTGAAGAGCGCGCAGCGGAATCTGCGAGCCATCGACACCCGTGACGCTCTGCATAGTGAAAACGAATAGCCCTGCCTTGCCCCAATGCCCACCGCGCTTGGCTCTGTCGATGCGCGCCGTCGCCGTAGCGCCTTGCTCGATGATGGTTGCGCCATTGAGCTTTACCGGATTCACCACGCGAAAACTGATCTTATCGTTTGCTTTGAAGTCCATCGAGTTGATGGTGTAGGGCGCTTCGATATCGACGGGCGTGCCGTCCGGGATTGTGTTCGCCGGGCTTTCGGGCTGCGCCGGCAGCGAAAGCGATGCGGAAGATTGCGACGGTTGGATCTTTTCTGTTGCCGCCGGGGCGGCTTCAGGAGTTTGCGCCAGCAAGGGTGTGGCGGCGGAAAGTAGGGCTAAAACCAAGGAAAGTGCTTGTCTCATGTGTTCGACTCCGAAATTCAAAATTACCTCGGCGACTAAAGCGCAAGCGTGGTGCCAGCCGAAATTTTTGAAAGGAAACTGGTAAAAACTTGGGATATGAAGGTGGTGACGGGCCGTGGTACGGGATAGTTTAAGGATGATAGACTCTTGAGCATGGCTGCCCGAAAACCTATCGCCAGGAATAATCACCTCGAGGAAGCGATGGCGCTGCTCATTCGAAATCAGGCAGCGTTTGTGGAACAAATTGCCAGAAACGATCAAGAGCGCTTGAAGCTACAACGCACTGCCGAGGACTCGCAGCGCCAAAATGAGAAACGGTTCGATAAGATCGAGCAACGGCTATCGAGAATAGAGGCCAGTCTGATTCAGCTACCAAAGACCATTCTTCGAACTGTGCTTGAGCAGCTACCCAAAGCGGTTAAGAAAGAAATCGGATTCAAGTCTCCGGCTTAATTCTGCCCCTGCGCCTCTTTCCCATCATTTAGAAAAAAAATGCGTGACGTATGATCGTCACGCATTGTCAATACCGCATTGTCCACTTGGCTAAGACTTAGGCAAAATTATGAGTAGCACGATTAGCTAACGTGGGAGCTTGATTCCATAGTCGAAAACCTTCGAGCCACCCGGCGCCCCGAAGTACCCGTACGTGGCGATTGGGGACGAACCACCATAGAAAATGCCGTACTCTCCGTCTGTGAGATCAATCTTAGGCGTCACTTTATAAACTCCGGGAGCCAGTTTCTCATAGTCGAAGGGCCGTGCGTATTTATCAAGTGTGCCGCTCTGTGCGCCGAAGAGATTGAATTGGCCCACTACCAACTCGCGGGTTTTCTTTTTCTGTTCCATCTTAACCATCACAAACTCGTTGGGACTCGTAGAAGACGAATAGACATTGCCGGAATTGCTCAAACCTGCTGTCTTGACCTCAAAGTAAAAGTAGAAAACCGGACGCCGAGTGTCGACTTGCAGCCTTGCGTTGGGGGTTGATAGCACCGCTTTGGACTTCACTTTTGCGATTCCGTATGTCAGTGCGTATTTGAAGAAACCGCCGGACTTGGTCTGAGAGTACACCGACGGTTCCATTTGAATTAGCTGTTTTTGCCCACCTACATCCTGAAGATAGTAGATTCCAGCCTCATGAGGTGATAGCGGGTCGTTTGGATCAGTTCTACTGGCATCCCCAGCCCCTATCTGAGAGATTCTCTCTGATTCGGAACTGGAGGAATCAACCATTGCCTTAATGACCTCATCTGGCACCTTCGCTTGTTGCAGTCGAATCAGCTCATCGGTCGAGAGATCAAAGTTAGTCTTTGTCGTGCGAATCTTGCTTACGATGATTATTGCGCTGAGATTTGCCCCGACCATTTTCAGTACGGTTTCGTTGGTTAGAACTTCTCCGCCGGATTTCTCTTTATCTTGTGCCTTACAAAAAGGTGCTGCGCTTAGTACTAGGATCAGGAAGAGAGTAACCAAACTTGTAAAATTTTTCATGGGAGGACTCCTTACTTGGGATGGTGAACAACTTATTGAATGAACAGAGACTTGAAAACATCAGCCCCTGAGTTTCGGGAAGGAGCTAAATGCGGTAGTCAAGCACATGACCTAAGTCCGAGTGATCGCAAACCCACATCGGGGAAGACCGAACTTGGGATTTTCCAAGGACTTTCGGAATTTCTCAGGGCAGAGTGCCAAAGACTGCTAAGCCGGAACTGATTCCTCTTCGTGCTCCCGAACTAAGTAAGGAGAAACGACCACCGGCTTCTCGTCCGCATCTTCCGCCAACACGGCCTGGATAATTGGCAAGCTGAGCGAATGCTTTTTAGAAATTCCGGGAACGTTGTGGCCGGCAGCGTAGACGGCATGGCGTTCATTTTCCTGGTACCACTCGGCGAGGCCCGCAGTCTTGTGCATGTTCTCGATAATCTGACGCCAGCCCACGCCGGTGTTGTAGGCGCAGAAGGAAATTTCACCTTCCTGAGTGCCGTAAGGAATAACGCACATCTCGGTGCGGCGGAAATCGTAGTTAAAGAGATCCTGAAACCACATGCCTTCGACGCACAGCACGCGCCAGATATCGTTCGGGTCTTCAGCCTTTTCGGCCTTCATCCGATCGTTCCGATCAGAACTCGAGTTTGTCGAGGAAGGTTTGAAGAGGTTCAAAATCTGGGAGATCGGGAAACCTTCGGGCGCGCGTTCCGCATTGAAGTTGCGCAGGATCGCCATACCGAGTTGCGCGTACGAAAGCTTATGTCCACGCGCGGTATCGGTAATCACCGCCACGTCTTTCATAAACTGTTCGTAGTTGAAAAACTCAAACAGCGAATTGAATTCACCCGTCTTCCGGTTTACGACCATCAGCGAAAAGATGCCGCAATTCGGATGACAATTACACGACGACCAACCCCAGGGCGCATCTGCTCCCTGCAGCATGTCCATCACGCTGGTGAACGCTGAATAGGATGAGAGCGGATACCAATCGCGCAGCGGTTCGAGTTGGCCTTCAGTTTGCGCTTTTAGATCGTGCGTCATCCCGGCGAGCGTGTAGCGCTGCTTGATGCGGACCGCGTCAGAAACATCTTCGTCGCGGCCGGTAAATGAAACGGGCTGAAACGCGATGGTCTGAACTTTATCGATATTTTGCGCGGCAAACTTAACGATGTCGCCGATGCCATCGTTGTTGATGGTGTTGACGATCGTGGTGACCAGCGTCACTTTGATTCCAACGCTCGCCAGGTTTTCAATCGCCTGCTGCTTCACATCAAACAAGTTGCCGACGCCGCGGTGCTTGTTCTTCTCTTCGCTGACGCCGTCAAACTGCAAGTAAACACCATGCTGTCCCGCTTCTTTCGCGGCTTTGCAAAACTCGATGTCTTCAGCGAAACGGATGCCGTTGGTTGCTGCAAGGATTCGATAGAACCCGATCTTCTTCGCGTATGCGACTGCTTCGAGATAGTAAGGTGACAGTGTCGGCTCGCCGCCCGAAAAGAGAATGATTATCTGTCGCTTCGGTTTGAATGAAACGGCGCGGTCGAGAATCGCTTTGGTGTCTTCAAACGTCGGCTCGTGAACGTAGCCGACCTGATTGGCGTCCATGAAGCACGGATTGCACATCATGTTGCAGCGATTGGTAAGGTCAACGGTCAACACCGCACCGCGTCCATACTTGATATTTGAAGTGCCGTGATGATGGACTGAAGCATCGTCAGCCACGCGAAAATCACGGCCAAAGAAAAGCGATTCGATGCGTTCGAGAAACGCAGGGTCAGTCGCCATCACGTCAACAAACTCGCCATGCTTCGGGCAAGTTTTGCGCATCACTACCTGGCCATCTTCTTCAACAATCTGGGCTTTGATTTCGCCCGGGTGGTCGTACATCAACGTCTCGAGCGCAACCTCTTTCGAGATTACGGCATTGCGCACTTCCTTCACGCAGGT
>JANMVC010000318.1:0-3614 GCA_031392315.1 Pyrinomonadaceae bacterium
GCTCAGCGATGTGGGCTATGCGGAAGACGGCGCCGAAGAACCGCGCACCGAAGCGCGACTCAACGGCCAGCCCGCAGTCACTTTAATTGTCTCCAAACAGTCTGGCCAAAACACCGTCGCGGTTGCCGAAGCCGTCAAGGCGCGCCTCGAAGAGTTGCAGAAAACACTTCCCGCCGGGTTCAAAACCAAGGTCGTCGGCGACCAGTCCATTTTCATCAAAGCTTCGATCGAATCAATCCAAACGCACTTGATCGAGGGCAGCATCCTGGCGGCCATAGTTGTATTTATTTTCCTCTGGAGCTTTCGTTCAACTCTGATTGCGGCCACCGCGATCCCCACGTCGTTAATTGCCACCTTCGGCTTGATGGCCGCGATGGGCTTCACGCTGAATCAGATCACGATGCTGGCGCTGACCTTGATGGTGGGCATCGTTATCGACGACGCGATCGTAGTTCTGGAAAACATTTTTCGCTACATCGAAGAGAAGGGGATGCATCCATTCCAGGCGGCGATTGAAGGGACCAAAGAGATCGGCATGGCGGTAATGGCGACCACGCTGTCGCTACTCGCCGTTTTCCTGCCCGTTGGTTTCATGGGCGGCATCGTGGGCCGTTTCATGTCCTCGTTTGGTTTGACCTCATCCTTCGCCATCGCGGTTTCGCTGCTGGTGTCATTCACGCTGACGCCGATGCTGGCCGCGCGTTTGATTAAGCGCAGCAACGATGCGGAAGAGGGACCGATTGAACGGCGAATTGAACCGGCAGATCACGGTTCGAAACAGTCGCGCTTCTATCGTCCAGTGGATCGCCTCTACACGCGGATGTTGCAGTGGTCGATGGCCCATCGCTGGGTGATCGTGGTGGCCTGCGTGCTCGTCATTGTCAGTATCTGGCCTCTGTTCAGCATGGTGGGGAAAAACTTCCTGCCGGTTGACGACCAATCGCAGTTTGAACTCAACGTGCGCGCGCCTGAGGGACAGACCCTTGCCGCGACTTCAGCCCTCGCCGAACGCATCTCCGCCGATATCAGAAAACTACCCGGCGTAAGCGACACCTTAACCACCATCGGCGGCGGACAACAGCAGCAGGTAAACGTCGCCACGATTTACGTCAAGATGCTGCCGCTCGAAGAACGCAGTGTGTCGCAAGAGGCTGTGATGTTAAGAGCGCGTTCGGAAGTGTTGGCGAAATATTTGAAAGAATTTCCCGGCCAACTGAGAACCAGCGTGCAGCAGGTGGCGGCAATTTCCGGTGGCGGCTTCCGCAATGCGGACCTGCAATATGTCATCGGTGGTCCTGATTTGGCCAAGCTCACGCAGTATTCCGAAGCGATGCTGGCAAAGATGAAGACGATTCCGGACGTGGTGGATGCCGATTCGACGCTGATAACCGGCAAGCCTGAGTTGCGGGTGGTCATCGATCGCCAACGGGCCGCGGACCTCGGTGTGCGCGTGGCGGACATCGCCCAGGCCCTGAACACGCTGGTCGCCGGCCAGAAAGTTTCCAGCTTTAACGCCGGCACCGATCAGTATGACGTGCGGGTGCGGGCCATCGGAGAATTTC
Source organism: Pyrinomonadaceae bacterium (assembly GCA_031392315.1). Classification (GTDB taxonomy): domain Bacteria; phylum Acidobacteriota; class Blastocatellia; order Pyrinomonadales; family Pyrinomonadaceae; genus PSRF01. The sequence goes on from JANMVC010000318.1 coordinate 1,563, forward strand.
GCGCCAGCGTGGAAGGACTCAAGCGGATGATTGTTTCCTCGGCCAAGATTGGTTGGGTGAGCCTCGACAATCTGGTGCGCGTGGAAGAGGGGACTGGCCCATCGGCAATTGATCGCATCAACCGGCAGCGCCAGGTGATGTTGCTGGGAAACGTCAGGCCCGGCGGTTCGCAGGCAGACATCATCACCAAGATGAACCAGTTTGCGAAGGAAACGAAAATCGATCCGACGTATTCCACCGGGCTGGCCGGGCGCTCGAAAGAGTTGGGCAAGGCGGGTTACTACTTCCTGCTGGCTTTCATTCTATCTTTCGTCTTCATGTACATGGTTTTGGCCGCGCAGTTTGAATCGTTTATTCATCCGATCACGATCCTGCTGACGTTGCCGCTGGCAGTTCCATTCGGAATCGTCTCGCTGCTAATTACCGGCCAGACGGTAAACATATTTTCCGGGCTGGGCTTGTTGCTGCTCTTCGGCGTAGTTAAGAAAAACGCAATCCTGCAAATCGATCACACAAACCAGTTGCGAGCGCAGGGTATGGAAAGGCTCGAGGCCATCATTCGTGGAAACCGCGACCGCCTCCGTCCCATCCTGATGACCACGATTGCGCTGGTCGCCGGCATGTTGCCGTTGACGATTTCCAGCGGCCCGGGGTCGGGAACGAATCGCTCGATTGGGGTGCTGGTGGTCGGGGGGCAATCGCTTTGTTTGTTGCTGACGCTGCTGGCGGTGCCGGTGTTTTATTCGCTCTTCGACGACCTGGGCAAGAGCCGGGTGTGGGGAACGATTGGTTCGGGAGTGACGGGAGTGTTCGGCCGCATGCGACGCAAAGCAGCAAGCGCTACCGCATCGTTATTGGGTTTGGTTTCTAAGCAGTAGGGTGGTTGGCTCGGTTAGAGGCGGGCACCGCCCGCCGTTTCTTCATTTAAGTCATATGGCTATCGACGTTTTCAAAAAGAGTAAACCGCAAAGGACGCCAAGCTTTTCGCAAAGCGCGCGAAGGGTTTCACTTTTGCTGCCCTTTGCGCTCTTGGCGGTTATTTTTATGACGGGTGTTGGTTCTCTTCGAGCACAGGAATTAGTACCGAGTCCCTCGCCCTCTCCGCAGGAGTTGGTGGTGCCGCAGATCGCCCCAGAGTTTCATCCCGCGCAAAGGCCTCTACCTGAGCTCGGCCGCGTCGGCGTAGACATGGATCGGCAAAAACCGATTTCTGTGCGCGAAGCTCTCGCCATGGCACTTGAGAACAACAAGGACATTGAGGTCGCGCGGCACAACGTGAAGATTGCCGAGTTTGACTTGACCGGCGCGCGCGGCGCCTACGATCCGCGTTTGAGTTCGTCGACATACTACGAACGCGTTGTCAGTCCTATCTCAAGCTTTCTCAGCGGCGGCGCGGACGGCGCGGTGACGCAGAGTGATTACACGGGGACTGCGCGACTCGAAGGCCTGACGCCGAAGTTTGGCGGCAACTATCGGCTCGACTTCTCATCCATCAGATTGACGACCAACAATCAGTTTACGGCGCTCAATCCGCAGTACCCGACCGCGCTGACGTTTAGTTACACGCAGCCGCTGCTCCGAGGTTTGCGTTTCGACAACAGTCGCCGGTTGATCGAGATTGGGAAAAAAAACCTGTCGTTGACCGACGCGCAGTTTCGCCAGCGCGCGATTGAAACGATTACCAACGTCCAGCGCGCGTATTGGGACCTCGTTTTCTCGCTGAGAAACCTGCAGGTGCAGAAAGACGCGGTGCGTGATTCCCGCGCTCAACTCCAACATAACCAACGGCTGGTGGCCGAAGGTTCTCTGGCGCCCATCGACGTGGTTGCGGCCGAAGCGCAGGTGGCCGGCTTCGAACAGACTCTTTTCACTTCGTTGGAAGAAGTTTCGCGAGCCGAGAATGGTTTGAAAAACCTGATCGCGGAGAATCAACAGTCTGAGATTTGGAAGCTTTCGTTGGTGCCCACCGATGCGGTGGACCTCGCGCCGCCGGCGCACGATCGAGGATGCCACCGGTGGCGACCGACTGCACATCGTTGCGCAGCAGGTTGG
>JANMVC010000349.1:0-3578 GCA_031392315.1 Pyrinomonadaceae bacterium
AACCGGCGGACGCGGTATCCGGGAATGCGGTTCAAGTCGTCGTCGCGCCCGCTCAGGGGAAAGACAACGAGCTTGATCAACTATCAACCGGCACGGTGCCGCCCACGTTCAGGGAATTTGGACGCGACGCGCTGGCGTTCATCGACGCGCTCGGGCTCACCACGGTGGACTTGTTCGGCTTCTCAATCGGCGGGTTTGTCGCCCAGGAAGTCGCGTTGCAGCGGCCGCAGCTTGTAAGACGTCTCATCCTTGCCGGCACCGGCCCGCAGGGTGGACGGGAGATGCACGGCTGGAACGAACCGGCCCATGCGCATGCCATGAAAGACGACCAAAGCGCCGAGGATGTCCTTTACTTGTTCTTTACTCAGTCGGGGGCGAGCCAGGCTAAAGGCATGGAGTTTGTGAGCCGCATCTTTGCGCGCACCGAAGGCCGCGATAGCATCCCGACCCTAAGCGCGCGCGACACACAAGCCGCGGCGATCGTCGAGTGGGGAATCCGCGACTTCAGCAAGCTCTCGCGCCTTGAGAGCATTCGGGCGCCGACGCTCGTCGCCAACGGCGATAACGACGTCATGGTGCCGACGGTCAACTCGTACCTGCTGGCCGGACACATCCCCAACGCCAGGCTTTCGATTTACCCGGACGCTAACCACGGTTTCCTTTTCCAGTATCCGCACAAGTTTGCGGCTGAGGTTAACGCGTTCCTTAATGAGTAGTTGGACGGCCCATACGACCAAACTGTATCGATCGGAGAGATCAATGTCTGAAGAAATCAACCATAACCGTCGCCGCTTTCTCGGCACTGTTGCACTTACCATTGCGGCCGCCCAGTTCGGCATGATCGGCTCTGCCGATGCGCAGTCCATCGGAATAGAGCCGACAGCTCAACCTCCGACCAAGCCTGGCACTAACACGTCATTCGGTTTGCTTAAGCAGATTGATGCGGGCGTTCTCAACGTTGGATACGCCGAAGCCGGGCCCGCGGATGGTCCTCCGGTCATTCTTCTGCACGGTTGGCCCTACGATATTCATACCTATGTGGATGTCGCGCCCTTGCTGGCGGCGAAGGGTTACCGCGTGATCGTGCCCCACTTGCGCGGCCATGGCACGACGCGTTTTCTCTCAAGCGCCACGGTTCGAAGCGGCCAGCAATCGGTGATCGCGGTCGATATCATCGCTCTCATGGATGCGCTCAAAATTGAGAAAGCGACCATCGCCGGTTGTGATTGGGGAGCGCGGACCGCCAACATCCTTGCTGCGCTTTGGCCAGAGCGCTGCAAGGCCATGGTTTCTGTGAGTGGTTACCTAATCGGCAGCCAGGAATCCAACAAGATGCCGTTGCCACCAAAGGCGGAACTCCAATGGTGGTACCAGTATTATTTCGCCACTGATCGCGGGCGAGCAGGGTATGAAAAGAACCGGCGCGACTTTGCGAAACTCATTTGGCAGCTTGCCTCGCCGAAGTGGGCCTTCGAGAACGCTACCTTCGATCGGAGCGCAGCCTCCCTGGACAACCCGGATCACGTCCAGATCGTAATCCATAACTACCGCTGGCGACTGAGCCTGGCTGAAGGCGATCCCAAATATGACACGCTGGAAAAGCGGCTTGCCGAAGGCCCGGTTATCACCGTGCCCACCATTACTCTTGAAGGTGACGCCAATGGAGCGCCGCACCCCGACGCCGCATTCTATGCAAAGAAATTCTTGGGCAAATACTCGCACCGAGTAATCACGGGCGGCGTCGGTCACAATCTGCCGCAAGAAGCCCCGCAGGCCTTTGCGGAAGCTATTGTTGCAGTCGACGCGAATTGATCGGCTGTTGCGGACCGATTTTTATTCATAGAGCGCCTTCGTGAGTCGAATCTTTGAATAATTACGCGGGGCCCGTTCCAAGTTGCTGGAAACTGCGGAATGTTAGTTTCGATGGCGCAAGCATGGCAGTTGATTGGTGGAACGCCGTTAGCCGAAGGAGTATTTGGCACTCCAAAGAATGTTCAAGCAAGTTTTTGGTGTCTGTTTGGTGTCTATTATTGGAGAGCACCAGAGAGACTAAAGAGAATCAGAGAGACTTTAGAGAAATTTCTTAAACCGAGCGGGGTTAACCAGTTGAAAGCAACTCCCTCGCGCAGAATTGACCTCCTCCCTAAAAACAGTCCCACTTTAAAATAGAAAAACGCCGGGCAATTATGACAGGATGGGAGCCTGATAATTGCCATGAAAAGATCAAAGTTCACGGAATCGCAGATCGTATTTGCGTTGCAGCAGGCAGAGACCGGAGTAGCAGTGGCGGAAGTCTGTCGCAAGCTCGGTGTCAGTGAAGCCACTTTCTACAACTGGAAGAAGAAGTACGGGGGCTTGGGCCCGGCCGAGTTGAGACGGTTGCGGCAGTTGGAAGAAGAGAATAGCCGGCTGAAACAGATCGTGGCGGACCTGACGCTGGACAAACAGATGCTCCAGGACGTTTTAAAAAAAAAGCTCTGAGGTGCCGGCAGCGGCGCGAGTTGGCGGGCATGTTGTTGGCGGAGTATCGGGTTTCAGAACGGAGAGCCTGTGCGACGGTGCTGCTGGCGCGCACCGTCTATCGTTACCGCGAGCATCGCCGCGACGATCGAGCGGTACGGCAACGCCTTAGAGAGATAGCCGAGACGCGCGTTAGGTACGGCTTCGAGCGGATTCAGATTCTGCTGCGGCGCGAGGGCTGGGCGGACAATCACAAACGAACTTACCGGATTTACAAGGAAGAAGGGCTGCATTTGCGGAGTAAGCGCCCGCGCCGCAGCAAAGCTGCAGCGCACCGGCAGGAACGGCCGGTGCTGACAGGACCACACCAATGCTGGAGCATGGATTTCGTTAGCGACGAGCTGTTTGACGGGCGCAGATTCAGGGCCTTAACTTTAGTCGATAACTACAGCCGCGAATGTCTGGAGATCGAGGTGGGCCAAAGCTTGAAAGGCTTTGACGTAGTTGCGGTGATGGAACGGATCAAGGAACTGCGCGGGGTGGTGCCGAAACGGATCCAGGTCGACAACGGGAGTGAATTTATTTCCAAGGCATTGGACAAGTGGGCTTATGATAACCAGGTCACGTTGGACTTCTCGCGACCCGGAAAACCGACGGACAACGCATTCATCGAATCCTTCAACGGCAGCTTTCGCGATGAATGTTTGAACGTCAACTGGTTCCTTTCACTCGAGGATGCAAAGGAAAAGATCCAGGCGTTTAAGGAAGATTACAATGGCTTCAGACCGCATAGTTCCCTACGCGGCCTGACCCCGGATCAAGTGGTACAAAGACATCAACAAGACCCGGAATTTTCTACTTTAGGCTGGTAGCGAATTTGGGAGGAGGACACCCTCAACATGAACTATCTACAAGGATCATTCAAAGGTGCATTTAGATACCGGTTGTAGTCAGCATCTCCCGAAAGGAACTTCACGCCATTGTCCCTATTAAAGACTTGGTTCAAATGATTCTCAAAGAATTTAGTCTGCCCGTTATTTGTATAGTTACTGAATTTTAGAACGGGGCTTGCTGGCCCCAGATGTGATTCGGTGCCCAAAGACTTGTAAGGGTAAAAG
>JANMVC010000355.1:0-5646 GCA_031392315.1 Pyrinomonadaceae bacterium
GCGAATGTTTTCAGTCGGTACCAGCACCATGAGCAACCGCTCGATGCCCGGAGCAATCCCGCCGTGTGGCGGAGTGCCAAACTCCAACGCGTCAAGAAAGAACCCAAAACGCGAACGCGCTTCTTCGGTCGTCATCCCCAGGGCCTTGAACACTAGACGCTGCACGTCGCGCCGGTGAATACGAATCGAGCCGCTCGCCAACTCCACGCCATTGATCACCGGATCGTAAGCCTTGGTCCGAATCTGGCCCAACAACCCCGTCTCGCCACCATCAACGGCGCGTTCAAGGAGTTGCAAATCCTCATCAACTGGCGAAGTGAACGGATGGTGCATCGCGTAGTAACGGTCGTCGTCCTCGTGATACTCAAACATCGGAAACTCGGTGACCCACAACGGCTCGTAAACATGCGCGGCGATCAACTTCTCCCGCCGCGCAATTTCATTCCGCAAAGCGCCCAAACTCGCCGCCACCGTTTTTGTTTTTCCGGCCACGATCAAAACCGCGTCACCTTTTTCCGCCTGCGCCGCAGACGCCAGCCGCGCGACCGCTTCCGGACCAAGGGCTTTCAGCAGCGATGAAGATGTTTCGTCGCCGAGTTTTATCCACGCCAGCCCGGTCGCGCCGTAGCGTTTGGCAAACTCCTGCAGGTCGTCCAGAGTTTTTCGCGAAAGCGCCGCGCCGCCGCGGACGACCATTCCTTTCACTTCTCCGCCAGCAGCCAACGCTGATGCATAAGGCGCAAAGTCAGTTCCTTCAAGCGCGGTCGAGACGTCTTGCAATTCCATTCCGGCGATTCGTAGGTCTGGTTTATCCGAACCCCAGCGCCGCATCGCTTCTGCGTAAGTGAAACGCGGAAACGGGAGGGGCAGGTCAACCCCAATTAATTTAAAGACACGGGCAAACAGTCCTTCAGTCACCGAATAGATCTGATCGAGCGTGGCAAAACTCATTTCCAAGTCGAGCTGGGTAAACTCTGGCTGGCGATCCGCGCGCAAGTCTTCGTCGCGAAAACAGCGGGCAATTTGAAAATATTTGTCCAGGCCCGCAATCATGCAGAGCTGCTTGAACAACTGCGGCGACTGCGGCAGCGCAAAAAACTTTCCCGGCTGAATCCGCGAAGGGACGATGTAGTCGCGCGCGCCTTCCGGCGTTGACTTGATGAGGATTGGCGTTTCCAGTTCGGTGAACCCCTGCTCGTCCATGTAACTGCGGATTTCACGCAGCACCCGATGACGCAGGCGAAGATTCGCTTGAAGCTGCGGCCGGCGCAGATCGAGATAACGATACTTCAAACGCAAGTCTTCACTGGCCAGCGACTCGTTTGAGGCGTCGAGCTGAAAAGGCAGAGTGCGGGCATCGTTAAGCATCAGGACTTCAGCAGCACGCACTTCCACATCGCCGGTCGGCAACTTGGCGTTGCGCGAAGCCTCGTCACGCAGCAAGACTTTTCCGGTTACTGCGATTACATATTCGCCTCGTGCTTCTTTGGCTTTGGCATGAGCGGCGGGCGCATCTTCGGCATTGCAAACGACTTGCGTGATGCCGCCGCGGTCGCGCAAGTCGATGAAGGTAAGCTCACCAAAGTCGCGTCGACGGGCCACCCAGCCCATCAAAGTGACGGTTTTACCGACGTCGTCGGTTCTTAAGGCGCCGCAGGAATGCGTGCGTTCGAGGCTTCCCAGGTTATCGAGCATGTTTGAATATTAACCGCGTGAGGCGAGCGAAGCCAGTAGACTAGACTGCTTGAGCGAGTTCGATAAGATTGCCGCCGGGATCGCGCACATAAAATCGCGGCTGGCCCGCAACGGGTTTGTCGTCGGGAATAATCGTAATTCCGGCAGCGCGCAATTGCTCCTCGGCATATGCGACATCAGCCAGCGTGTAGCAAACATGACCCTTACGAACCTCGGCCGCCGCGGCCTCAGCCCTCACCGAAAGATGTAGCTGCACCCCGCCAAGTTCATACCAGGCGCCACCTCGGCCCTGCGACTCAATCGGTTTCGGGATCTCTTTCAAGCCCAACACCGAGCCATAGAAATGTTTCGCCGCATCTTCAAGCGACTTTGAAACAATGACGTTGACGTGATCGATTCTGACGATGCCAATAGCCACTTTGTTCTACTCCGACTCTTCGACAAACTTTGCCGCCGCATCAAATCGATGTTCCGGCGCCGCATCCGGTTGGCGTTGATCCAGAAACTTATTGAAGTCAACCGATCTGTTCCGCGGAATACTCAGAGACTTCCACTGCGCCGACCGGAAGTGCTTTGCGAGGAAGATAATCTGTCCAATGTGATTGGCGTAATGCATCAACTGACGATTGATCGCCTGGATCACGGTATGTTCTTCGCCGCGAATCATCACCTTCCTGCCCAGGTCGTCAGCCTGCAAAGGTTCGAGCGCGTCGAACACACACTGCCAACCCTTCTCCCAATAGGCGAGCACGTCTTCTTTCCCAGTCTTCGGCTCGATCGCAAACTCCGCGTCGCGGTTACGATCAGGCTTCTCACCGTCGGTAGTCAGGAAGTCGGTCCAACGCGAAAACATGTTGCCGGCCATGTGCTTCATGATCACGGCGATGCTGTTTGCCTCTTCATCGAGCGTAATGAAGAATTCGTTTTCGTTGACCTGGGCCAGCGCCTTGTCGGCCTGCTTCTTGTAAGCGCGGAGACTCGCGATTGAGTCTTCGAGATAGTGTGCTGCGAGCGATTGGTCCATGGTTATTACCTGTTTCCGCCCCTCCCATCGGCCAACCAAAACTGATCCACGAAATATCACGAAATCACGCTAACAGCTTCTTCGTGTTCGTAAGCGTGTGGCGATCATCGCTCTAAAATCTTACCTCGAACGATGTCGACCGCGCTCTCTCGTTTCACTGTCCGCTGTTCACCCGTTTTCATGTCTTTGATCGCCACTTCACCCCGTGCGCGCTCGTCGTCGCCTACCACAGCAACAAAACCAATCCCGCGAGCGGAGGCGTACTTGAATTGTTTTCCCAACTTGTCTGGTTCAGGATACAGGTCAACGCGAAGACCCGCGCTGCGCAACTCTTGCGCGAGTGAAACGGAATCCGCGATAGATTCTTCGTTCCAGATGCTTACCATCACATCCGCCGGAGAACTCACAATCTCCGCCGGAAACATTTCACGTTCGTTCATGACCACGATGATACGTTCAAGGCCTAACGAAAACCCGCAGGCCGGAACGTCATGGCCCAGAAACATGCCGACCAGATTATCGTAGCGCCCGCCTCCTCCCAGGCTGCCGGGAAGATCTTTGACGTTGATCTCCATGATCGCGCCCGTGTAATACGACAACCCTCGCGCCAGGCTAGGATCGATTTCAATTCTGGCGCCGACACCTTCAGCCTCGGCCAATTCAAGAATCGAGCGCAGCTCATCCACCCCTTTTGCGCCCAGCGCATTGTCACCGACAAATTCAACCATTCGTCCAAGGACCGCAGCATTCAGAGCTTTGCGTTTATTCGGCGCATCGTCTGCCGCGGCCATTTCGGCGGCATGGCCGAGCGAATTCAAAGCGGCGAAGAAATCGAGCAGCTTACTGCCCGCCGCTGCCGCAATCCCTCGTTCGCCAAACTCTTTCTCGACTCCGACACGGCCGATCTTGTCCAGCTTGTCGAGCGCGATCACGGCCGCATCGTGTTTCTCCACCGCGATGCCCGCTGTCTGAAGCAGGCCAGTCAACGCATAGCGGTGATTGATTCTGATCGCAAAATCGTTGAAGCCTAACTTGGTTAAGACTGCGCCGGCAGCAGCGCAAATCTCGGCTTCAACCAACATCGATCGCGAGCCCAGAATATCCACATCACACTGGTAAAACTCACGAAAGCGCCCGCGCGCCGGACGGTCCGCCCGCCAAACCGCTTGAATCTGATAGCGTTTGAAAAACTTCGGCAGCTCGTTTTGATATTGGGCAACAACGCGGGCGAGGGGAACCGTCAGGTCGTAACGGAGGGCCAGATCAGCTTCACCGGTTTTTTCATGTTCACCGCGCTTGAGGATTTTGTAGATGAGTTGATTCCCTTCCTCACCATACTTTCCCAACAGCGTTTCGATGTTCTCAACCGCCGGAGTCTCCAACGGCTCGAAGCCATAGCGCTCATACACTTCCTTGATAATGCCGATGACGTAATCGCGCCGCCGCACGTCTGCCGGAAGAAAGTCGCGCATTCCTCGCGCTGGTTGAGTTTTACCGGAAGCCATTTATTTAAAGATGGAGAAACCGACGTAGAAGACAAACTGATTCAGGCCACGATTTGAGCCCGAGCGATCTCCATTCGAGATGTGATGAAATTTGACCCCCAACGTGACCGCCCGACGCTCAGACCTAAAGATACGCAGCCCAGTGCCCGCCTCACCCACGAAGGCAAATCGGCCCGCGTCCGGCAAAGGGACTGACTGGTTGAAAATATGTCCGCCGCCGTTGACATGAATGAAGGGGTGCACCTTCGAACCGTTCGCGAAATCCAACTGCAGGCCCAATGGTGTTAGGCCGCCGCCGTAGGCAGTCTCCCGTCTGAAGGTTGTCACCGGGCCTAAAGTGGTGACCTGCGCGATGTTTCCCGTTGCCACGGCAATCGGAATAGCGTCGAAAGTGTATTGCAAAGCCATGCTGTCGTTGGCAGCGAGCGTTCGCCCATAACGAAAAGCTGCCATGAAAAACTTGCGATCGCTTGCTTCGGCGTCGGTGAGACCTCCAAAAGCCGTGGTCGCCCCGAAAGCCCCGCCGGCCCAAAACCCGAATTCGTTGTCACCTTCTTTGAGTCGGTAGGTCGCGTCAGTTATGGATTCCGGCGCTGCCGCTGAACTCGAAGCAGGCGGCAGCCACGTCTGATTCATTCTGCGCGGGCGCCGACCAAACACTGACTCCGATTACCAGAACGATCAAGAACACCCTCTGCAAGCTATTCATTTTCTCTCTCCCTTCGATTTCCCGAATACGATCTTAGCGTTCCAGTAAATACAGTTTCGAAAACTCTACGTAGTTCATCCAAAATCCATCGAGGCTTGCTACCTCTTCGTCGGTCAGTGGGCGCTTCACGCGTCCAGGAACTCCCATGACGAACGAGCGGGGCGGAATGATCGTACCCGGCGACAACAACGAACCAGCGGCCACGAGCGACTGCGCGCCGACGCGCACGTCGTCGAGCACGATGGAGCCGATGCCAATCAACGATCCGCGTTCGATGTAGCAGCCGTGCAGGGTGACGCTATGGCCCACCGTCACTTCCTCCTCGAGAATTGTCGGATGGGAACCGGTGCGGGTGTGAATGACCGAATTGTCCTGGACGTTTGAGCGGTCGTAAAGAAGTTGGAGATCGGTAACGTTAGTCTGCCACTCAACAACAGCTTGATTTTCGGAGCGCAGAATCTTTTCGGTATTAAAGCCCAAATGCAGTTTGGAAAATTGTTTGTTACCAGTATTCTAACCACGCAGCGCGGAAAGCAATCCAGTATTAATGTGGCCGGCAGTGGTGGTGGAACATCGCAAGGACGTCCATTTGAAATTGTGGGATCAAACTACGATGAGAACCGGCACTTTTTCCTGGGTCATTTTTTCAGAGATCATTACAGACAATGGATAGCTAACCCGCCACAAATTATTTCAGGAGTCAATATCACACG
>JANMVC010000426.1:0-9546 GCA_031392315.1 Pyrinomonadaceae bacterium
TGGCGCTGTTTGGGTCGGCAACTGAAATCCAACGCACGGCAATTCTTCTCAAGCTGCGCTTCATGTCGCCGAATTGCGCGCCAGCGTTTGATCTGACGCTCGTCGTCCTCGCAACGTCGGCCCATGAAGTATCGGCAGTACCACTGAAACCATCCTCGCGGATCTTCTTCATAAATCCATCCCTGCTTAATCCAAATCGAAAGCGGCTGCGAAGCGTTTACTTTAAAGAAATTCAGCGAGGCGTCGTGGTGCGTGGGAGAAAGCTTCGCGTGCTTGAACCAGTCTGACGGAAACTCGCGCCGGCAGTCAGTCATATACCGGCCCCCAAAGACACCCAACTCGAGCATCTGTTTTGGCGTCAGCTCCGGGTGGAAACTGGGATGAAAGTTCTGACCGGCAGGCTCGGTAAGAACATACTCGTATCCCTGCTGCATGAGATCGTTGACTACGATGCGCTTTGGCCTTGATTTCATTTCTCAGTTGCGCGTATGAATTAGGCGATCACCAGATTGTTTACCTTAATCTGACTTTGGCCCTACTATCAAGAAACGCTTTCGGCTAGAATACGACCGCTCCAGTATTAACTTTGGATTAGCGCGCAGTCACGCAAGGACTGCGTTTTTTGCAAATGTAACGCAAACTGTTAGTTTGCGATTTACCGCAGCACAGTTTTTGAAGCGACATAAGCAAACTAACAGTTTGCTTTACATCATGGCTGAAGAACAAAAGCCCCCAGCAAAAAAGAAGCGCGAGGAAGCGTTGCCCGAGCGTCTACTGCGTCGCGTGTTGGAGAGCATGGGCGACGTGGTGGATCGAAAATTCGGCCGGACAGTTGAGCCGAGAAGCGGCCTGACCACTTCGCAGCTTGTCGATCGGATGAAAAGGCTGATCGACGAGCGGGTGCGGGATGAAGGCCGCAAAGGTCGCATCGCGCCACATCATTTGAAGCTGAAGGTTGAATGGGGCACGCACTCAGAGGCGCCCGAGCAGATCATCCAGGACCTCGAACACGAGATTCTCGCCGCGGCCATTGATCACATAAACGATCACCGTTACCGCACCCTCGCGCCGGTCAAAATAGAAACTGAAGTCGATATTTTCACGACCGGCATTTCGGTGGATCCAACCTTCGGTGAGTTTGAAGAAGAACTCAAAGCCGCGGATGAAGCTAAACGCCAGAAGGACGATCCGCGCATCCCGATGGGAGCGCCGCCAGTTTCGGATGTTCCGGTGGTCGCGCGCATCACGATGAATGGGACGACGCGCGAACTCACCCTCGCGTTTGCGCCGGGAGGCCGGCGACTAAACGTCGGTCGCGTTTCAGACAACGATTTGGCCTTGAACGATGCGAGCGTCTCAAAGATTCATGCGACGCTGATGATGAATTCGCAACGGACCATCCTCGTTGCCGACACGGGATCGACAAACGGCACTTATATAAATGGCCGTCGCATTTCCTATGGCGAAGCACGGCAGATTGAAGATGGCGACGTAGTTGGATTTGGCGATGTGGAAGTTCGTTTTCGCATGAGCGAGTGACGATCCACGAAATGACACGAACTGACACCAATCTCTTTTAGTGTCTTTCGTGCGATTTAGTGGATCGGCTTCTTTGGTGGCGGTCGAAGCTTTCTGATTCGCTAACTGAATACAGGCCAACAATCGAGTTCACCAACTAATGACGCTTTTATTGTTCCTGCAATCCCCGACGCCCGCCGAAGCTGTGGCCAGTGTGCCGGAGAAGATGCCAGCCGTCCTCACGCTGATCTATCTGGGCGGATTTCTGCTCATCATTCTGCTGCTGCTTGTTTCGTTATTCCTGAATCGTCGGAAAGGCTCGACCCCGATCGCTGCAATTCCGGCTGACCTTCCGATAGAGGTGCGGCGGCGGCTTAGCTCGACCTCTACCAACCGCGGCTTGCGCGGACTGCGTTGGATCTTCGTTTTGCTCGCCCTGGCGATTCTCGGCTTCCACGTTTATTGGACACACTACGCTCCCGAAACAAACGAGAAGTTTCAGGAACTCAGCTACAAGGACCTCCGCAATCGCCGGCTCTCCGAATCCACGTTGCGTGGATGGCTCCTCGATCGCAGCGGCAAACTGGAAAACGCGCTGGCACTTTATCGTCGCGACTCGAGCGGAAACATCAACCGCGAATACCCGATGGATCAAGCCATGGCCCATCTCTTCGGTTCCGATCGCGGCGATCCGGGACTGGAGCGCGCGCTGTTTGGAACTCAAAGCGGCGCCATGCCTGAGGCCATTGAAGTTGTCAGCGGCAAGAGCGTCGAGTTTAAGGGCAACACCGATGTCCGGCTGACGATCGATCGCGACCTGCAACAAGCTGCGGTGGCGCAGTTGAAAGGCAAACACGGCGCGGTCGTGATTCTGAATCCGCAGACCGGCGAAGTGCTGGCGATGTACAGCGAACCTTCCTACAGTCTGAAGGATGTCGAAGACGAAACCACCTGGATCAAACTCGAAACGAACCAGCGCGATCGCCCGTTGGTTAGCCGTGCGACCGGCGCATACTACATTCCAGGTTCTACCTTCAAGACCGTCACGATGACGGGCGCGTTCATCGCCGGTTATCAGGATACGGAGTTTACTTGCAGTGGCGGTGGATACTACGCGGCACCCGGCGCAAACGTGATTTATGACGACGGCGGCGCGGGCGAAGTCCATGGTCGCATTGGCATCGACACTGCCTACGAGGTTTCGTGCAATCAATACTTCGCGCAGATGGGTGTGAAGCTCGGCGCCGAAAACCTCAAGCGGACGGCGCAGTTGCTCGGCATCGGAGCTTACGACACGCCTACCGAAGCCTTGCGCGGCAGGAAGCAGCCGCAGATTTGGAATGCCTCAACCGATGCCGTGAAGCGAGCACTCGCGCCCAGGGAGGCGACGATCGTTACGGGCAAACAAGTCACGCGATACGATCTCGCATTGATTGGTTATGGTCAGGGATACGCCGGACAGATGACGCCATTGCAGATGGCACTGGCGGCCGCGGCAATCGGTAACATGGAAGGCAAGCTGATAAAGCCGCGGATAGAATTTGACCGCGCCCCGGAAATGTTTAATCAGGTGATATCGCCCCAGGCCGCCGCCACGATGCGCGGCATCATGGGACTGGTGACCGGAGGCCCGAGCGGTACGGCGCGCGGGGTCTTCGCGCCAGTGAAAGCTGCCGGCATTAACACTGGTGGCAAGACTGGGACGGCGCAGAAAGTAGTGCCGGTTTTTGATGCGAAAACTGGCGAACCTAAAACGCGGCACCGGGTCGAGAAGGACAATCGAGGCAACATAATTCGTGAGTATGAAGAAACGATCATGGACGAGCAGAACCCGCGGATCGACGGTTGGTTCTTGTGTATTGCGCCGCTGGAAAGGCCGCAACTGGCAATGGCGGTGATTGTGGAGGGCGGCGGCTACGGATCGAAGTCGGCCGCGCCAATCGCGGCGGCATTGGTGCTCAAGGCGAAAGAGTTGGGATATTTCAAAGGCATGACGGGTCCGGCGACTAATCAAGCCGGCCCGCGGATCAATCAGCGGCAGCCGCGGCCAACGCCACAACCGACGAGATAAAGGCCTTGATGCTGAGTACGTTCTTTAAATGAAGAATCGCGCGTCATCACATCTGCTAATCATCCTCCTGATAATCGGGCTGGAGATTGCCGGCTATTGGGGCATCCACCGAGCGGCGCTGCTCCGCGGCTACGAAACGTCAGTCATCGGCGCCGTCCGCGATCTGTTCATGTTCGTACCGCTGTTCATTCTGGTGATCTGGCTATCGCGCGTGATGCGTTATGGCGGGCAGTGGATTCTATTCACGGCTGCCATCCTGTTGTTTGCGGTCGGCATGTTGATTCAGTATCGACTCTACAGCGACCCGGAATACAACGCGCGCAATAAGGCAGTAGCGCGTCAGGAAAAAATGGGCGCACTGCGCACCCGCTACATTATCGAAAACTACGACGCGCCCAAGAAGCAGATGATGGGCTTGCCGGCCACTCCGGCCCAGGCGATCGACCTCGACCAGCTTCCCAAGCGCGAATCAACTTATTCCATCGGCAACGCGCTCACCGCGAGTTACACCTGGATTCCGATTTTTTCGTTCGTCGCGTTTGGACTGGCCTATGCCTTCTGCGTGCGCGATGGCTTCCTACTTTGGATCCAGCGAAACAGTTTCATCATCGTGCTGCTGACGCTCGTGCCGCTGGCAGCGGCAGTGGTCACCTCGAGCGCCGGCAAAGCGCTGGGAAACATGACTCCCTGGGAGCCTTCGAAGATTCCCTTCCTGCTGGGCTTCGCCGGTATTTTGACGGCGCGTTACAAAGACCTGGCGGAAACTTACTGGGGCATCCCGCGTGCGCGCGACATCGTGCCGCTTTTGGTAATGGGCATGCTGCCTTTCGTTCCCTTCTTCGCGCTGAAAGACTTCGGCCAGATGCTGATCTTCAGCGGCGCCTACACGACGCTCTATCTGGTCGCCGTCAGGCGTTGGCCCCAACTCCTCCTGTTTGTCGGCTCGCTGCTGCTGGTTATCAGCATTCTCGTGGTGGGTGCGTTGCCGAGGGATGTGCAGGAGAAGGTGCCGCTGTTGCCGACGATCTCCCGACCTATTCAGGCAATGCTGCCCGCGCGCATACAGCAACGGTTTCATCTCTGGCTGGACGGCTTCGATCCGCCATCTCCGGAAGTCGCCTGGTGGAAGAAGGACTACACGGACGCGGTCAACAAAGATCCAAAGCTGAAAGAGCTGGCCGAACAAAGCCCGGCGATGCAGAAACTCGTCAACACCGATGTGTGGTTTGACAAGCTGGCCTTCCAACCTGCGCAGGCAATTTTTGGCATCGCCTCCGGCAGAGACACCGGCCGCGGCTTTGGGCTCGGTTATCCCGAAGTCATACCCATCGCCGACTCGGATTACGTCTATGCGGCAGTGGCCGAGGAACTGGGCCTGACGGGGGGTGTAATCCTGATTCTGTCCGTCATCATTTTTGTCATAGCTGGTGTTCGTACTTCTCTCGACGCGCGTGATATGTTTACGAAGCTCTGCGCCGCCGGCTTAACCGCGTTTGTAGGATTTCAGGCGCTCGTCAACATAGGCGGCATAGTGCGCGCGCTGCCGATGACTGGAATCACCTTGCCGTTTGTTAGCCACGGCGGTTTTAGTCTAATTACCAGCTTTGCCATGTTGGGGATGTTAATGGCGTTTTCCCACCGCAATTCGCGCGACTCGTTAATCGCTAAAAGAGTCACGCGAAGCGAAACTTCGTCAGTCAACCTGGAGGCGGTCCAATGACCCAGCCTAATAACGAATCGAAGCTGTCGATAAAATCTTCGGCCGTGACCGACCGCGGGCTGAACAAGAAACGCCCGCTCAACGAGGATTCATTTCTCGCCGATAGTGAACGCGGAATCTTCGCCGTCGCGGACGGAGTCGGCGGCGCGGAGGCGGGCGAGGTGGCTTCGCAAACTGCGATCGAAGTTTTGGACGAAGCGTTTCGTCACCAGACTGCGGACGCGGACATCGAAGATCTGATGGAGCTGGCCATCCAGCGAGCAAACGCTTCCATTCATCAGATGGCCCAGGACTCGGCAAAGTTTTCAATGATGGCCACGACGATCGTCGGGCTTCATATCACCGGCAACGTCGCGACCATCGGACATGTCGGCGACTCCCGTTTGTATCGCCTGACGCCCGACGGCCAGCTATTGCGCGAGACCGAGGACCATTCTGTCGTTGAAGAAGAGGTGCGCGCCGGGCGCATGACCGCCGAGCAGGCTGCTAATCATCCCAGCAAGAATGTGATCAGCCGGGCCATCGGCGCCGAGACCGGCGTTGATGTCGACATGAAGGTCATTGAGATTGAGGACGGCACTGAGTTTTTGCTTTGCACTGACGGTATCACGCGGCATATTCCAGATCATGAGTTGCGCCAACTTCTGCTGATACACGACGATCTGCCGACGCTCTGTGCGGAACTGAAAGACCGCTGCTTCGAACGCGGCGCGGAAGATAACTTAACGGCGGTGGTGGTGCGCGTCGGCTCGAAGATTTCCACGGATGAGCGCGCGGAGGACCTGGAGAAGACTATTTCGCCGGAAACATCCTTTGTCCCAGCGGCGACTATTGAGATTCCGCCCCCAACTGCGACCGTTCCGCCGCCCGAGCCCAGCGCTCCCACGCTGCAACCCGCGTCGCGCACCGCATTTTCGTCGTTGGCCCAAGCTGATTCTGCTGCCGCTGCGATCCCCGAGCGCCTGGAAGTTGCTCCACCTGTTCACCAGAAGGGCGGCATCGAGCGCACCATGTCGCGGCTTTTGGTTTTGGTTCTGGTCCTCGGCGCGCTGGCCGGGGCTTTCTATGGCGGGCGAAAATACAAAGGCCCGGTGCCCTTTCTCGATCCGGGTGAGAGTCCCATCCCAGCGGTTTCACCCACTCCGGCGCTAGAGGATCAGTTAGCAAGTTATGAAAGGAATCGTCGTGAGGTCGACCGGGACCCCGGGGTCTGGATTTTCAATCAGTTCAAGACCGATATCGAAAGAGAAAGTTTTCTGAAGTCTTTCGACGCGTTCCACCCTGAGATGGTATATCTCTACGGTCGCGCTTCCCTGCTCGGCGGTAAGAACGAAGAAGCAGCCAGAGCGTTTCAGTCCGTGATTGAGATAGTCGATCGGAATCCCTCTCCCGAAAACGCCAGCCTCAGAACGGAAGCAACGCTTGGGCTTGCTGCCGTAGCCCTGAAGCTGGAATCTGTCCGGCCTGCTGCCCAATCACGTTTGGAGGAATCATTACGCCGAAATCCTGCCCCCTCATCATCGACATCTCCAATGCCGGTTGGTTCCCCGCCAGCGTCTCCACTCCGGTCCCCCTAAACTCCCTTTAGAGAACCTTACCTTCTGAGGCGCATCTAAGACCCGGCGGGTAGCCGTAGTAACTAATGGCAGACCTGAAACTACAACAGAGCCGGCTCGATGGCCGTTACGACATTCTTGAATGCCTGGGCCGCGGCAGCTACGCCGAGATCTACGTCGCGCATGACAACGCCGCATCCGACGGCTCGCCCGACACTGTCGTCATCAAGGCTCTCAACATGTTTCTCCAGGAAGAGCCTGACGCCGAACTGGAACAGACCCTAATCTCGAATTTCCAAAACGAAGCAGTAGCCCTCGACCGCGTCCGCCACCCAAACATCATCAGCCGCCTCGGCCACGGCACCGCCATCGATCTTAGCGGCACCACCTTTCACTACATCGTCCTCGAATATTTATCCGGCGGAGACATGCTCGCGCTTTCGCGCAACCGCCCACTCTCGATAGAGAGAGTACTTTTTTATCTCGAACAAGTTTGTTCTGGTCTCGCCCACGCCCACGCCGGCGGCATCATTCATCGCGACATCAAACCGCAGAACCTGCTGCTCACCGCGGACCAGCAAGTGGTCAAGATTGCCGACTTCGGCGTCGCGCGCCTGGAGGCAAACGACGGCGCCATCACGCGCGTCGGCACCAATGTCTACTCCGCGCCGGAACACAACCCGCTCGTGCAAACCGGGCAGTTAGACACCGGGCTGCTGAGTATTGACCACGAGCAGTTAACCCCCTCGGCCGATATCTATTCTTTGGCCAAGACCACCTATTCACTGCTGGCGGGCGAGTCGCCGCGTCGTTTCGCGCAACATCCGATCGGTGAACTGCCCGCCGCCGTCAGCCAGCACTACTGGTCTGTTCCAGTGCTCCGCGTGCTGAAGAAGGCGACGCAAACCCGGCCCGAGAATCGTTACGCTACAGTCCAGGAATTTTGGGATGAACTTGCCGAAGCTGCGCTGCCGCCGACAAAGTCTCTGTCAGGTGGCGTGGAATCCGATGCAGGCCCAGAGGCACATCAAGGCAGGAAGCCAAGTGCTGATCTGGCAATCGACGTCACGGCGGACGAGTTTACTGAAGCGCCGCCCAAGCCTCGTTTCGAGCCGGTGCAGACTGCTCCGGCCCGGGACTACGCTGGCGAAGCTCAGGCGCGCCGCCCCAAGATCGTAGTGCCGGTAACGGAGTTGCATAAGTCGGCGAAGCAGGAACTGGCGCCGCGTTTGTCGGCGCAGGAGCGAATCGCGGCGTTGCCAAACAAGGCGAGTGTGGGCAAGGCGCGCTCGCAACCGCGCCGGTCGGCGGTTCCGCGACGCATGCGCCCCTGGCTGGTTGCGGCGTTGTTGATTGTGGCCTTTTCGGGAATGCTGTTGGCGACACACAAATATGTCACGTCGTATTGGAACCCGCTGGCGGGCATTTCGCGATTGAGCGATTTTTTCGTAGTCGGCAGCGAGGGCGTCACCACCACAGACGTCAGGCTGCGGCCAGATCCCAGCACCGCTAATCCATCCATCGGCCTGGCGGAAAACGGTTCACGCGTAAAGATACTTAGCCAGACCGACAAATGGTACGAGGTACAAGTCCTGGAACACGGTCGACCCAAAATCGATCCCTTCACTTCGGATCGTGGCTGGATCATCAAGAAGTTTGTTAAGTTCTAAAAGCAGCCAGTCAGGCGTTCAGAGTACAAGCTTTAGCTTGCTCGCGAGTAAGAATGCAACCTTTAAGGTTGTACTCTGAACGCCTGACCGGCGCATGTTTTGATTTCACTATTCACAATTTTCCATTTACTATTCACCACCTATGGGCCTGATTGAATCAATTAGAAAATGGATCGATGGCGAGACCGGCGAAGACCTGCTCGAGGCTGCCGACGAACACGCCAAGCCGCGCCGCATCTGGGAAGAGTTTCTCGTAAAGATCGCGCGCGAAGTTGAAGCGGTAATGCAACGGGAAATGTTCACGCCGCCCGGTGGGCCAACCTACATCCCGCGCGAATACGTCGTCTATCTCAGTGCCGACGATGACAAAGACTGGCAAGGCGACAAGCGCCGCGGGCTCGAGCAGGGTCTCTTCCATGTGCTCTCCGAACGCGCGCGCGAACTCAGCGGCACAAATCAGCTAGCGGCGAAATCCTTTGCGGTGGAACTGCGCGTGGACGGCACGCTCGAGAAGGGCCAGTTTCGCGTGCAGGGTGTTTGGGATGAGACGGAGAGCGGTCACACGATGGTGACGCCCCGCGCCAAACCCAGCGGCACGGTTTCAGCACCAACACCGCCAGTGAACTTCAACGACACCATTCGCGAACGCGCGGACGGCAGCCGTGATGAAGATGGCGACGACGCTGATAGTGAGCAGGGCGAGCAGACCGTGGTGCGCAAGCGTATCCAGACGCTCTATTCCATCGAACTCTGGCGCGACGGCGTGCGCGAAGCAGTCGTGCCCATTACGACATCGGAGATCACCATCGGCCGCGGTTCCCGATCGATTACCGTCGATTTACCTTTGAAGGGTGACCCGGAAGTGAGCCGCGTGCATGCCATCCTCACGCGCGAGAATGATGGGCGCTATTGGATCGTTTCCAAAGGCCGCAATCCCCTGCTCATCAACGGCCGTGAGGTTCCCCGCGAAGAGCGCACTGAAGTGGTGCCGGATCAAAAGATCGCCATCTG
>JANMVC010000459.1:0-4561 GCA_031392315.1 Pyrinomonadaceae bacterium
GACGGCAAGGCCACAGCCGTCGCTGAATAACGCGATCGCAGATCTTCTGCGTCGAAACTGGTTCACTCTCCCCGTAGTCCTGGACGTCGCTTGCTCTTTGAGGCGGTGCGGTCAGGCTGCGGGGATTTTGATCCGAACCCCCAACCGACTTCAAGAAAAGGATTATTGACGACTATGAATACCAATCGAAAATTGAAAGCGCTGGCTGCGATCTTTGCGCTGTCAGTGATGCTGGTGCCGGCGACGTTTGCCCAAACGACCAAGAATTTCGTTTCGGCTGCCAGCCAAAACAAGCAGGACTTCACGCTGCACAATGAAACCGGTCAGGAAATTAAGGAAGTCTACGTTTCGCCGACCGAGACCGACGAATGGGAAGAGGACATTCTCGGCGTTGACACGCTGCCAAATGGCGACAGTGTAGACATCTCGTTCACGCGCCGTCGCGAAGATATGTGGGACTTGAAAGTGGTCTTTAGAAGCGGGCGAAGCAGCATCTGGACCAAGCTCAATCTCTCGCAGATTACGGATGTGACGCTCTCCTTCAAGAATGGCAAGCCCTGGGCAACCTGGAAAAACGGCGACGAATAAAGCCGCGCAGAAGCCCGACCTTATGGGTGGGCTCGAGAGTTTGGCAGAGTAAAAGCCCTTGCTGACGCGAGGGCTTTTGCTATGCGTGCGTGCGGATTCTCTGAAAGCTGCGCGATTTTCACGGCAGCGTTTTGGCCACCTCAAGCACCTGTTCCGGTCGCGCGCGCACAAAATAATTCTCAGTCAGGTTTACCCAGCGCACCGTGCCGGACGCGTCAACCAAAAATTCACCCGGTCTGGCTACGTCCTGACCATCAATGCCTGCGCCCGCGTGCAGCAAATCGAAACGACGAATCGTTTCAGCTTTTGGATCGGACAGAAATGGAAACGTGTAACCAGCTTCCTGGCGCAACTTTCGGGAAGCTTCCGGACTGTCTACGCTAATCGCCACCGGAAGAATCCCCGCCTCTTCAAGTTTGGCCAAACTGTTCTGAATGCTCCGCAACTCGGAGTTGCAGAATAGTCACCAATAGCCTCGGTAGAACACCAGCAACACACCCTTTGTGGCCTGTGCTTTCTGGTTGCGCGAAGCGAGTAGTTCGCGGAGCGACACCGGTTTGTCATTTGTATCGGTGAGCGTGAAGTCGGGCGCCTTCTGGCCAACTTGCGGAGCGCTCGGCGACGGCGGCAACTGCCTGGCAAAAACAAAAAAGAGAAAGACAAACGATCCGAAGATG
This sequence comes from Pyrinomonadaceae bacterium, assembly GCA_031392315.1. Lineage (GTDB taxonomy): Bacteria > Acidobacteriota > Blastocatellia > Pyrinomonadales > Pyrinomonadaceae > PSRF01. The sequence continues at coordinate 1,266 of JANMVC010000459.1, forward strand.
GCGACGCTTAGAAGCGTGAGCACGCCGCCCGCAATCTTTGCGCGGGTCGGTTTAGCTTGATCGCTTGCAAACGCTCGGCGTAGTCCCAGCAGCAACAGCGCCGCGGCCCCGGCGAACAGCAGCAGGTTGGCCCAAGGGAAATCGCGAGTGACAGGGAACCAGACAAACGCAAAGAAGTAGCTCAGAAAGGCAATCACGCTCAACGCGAAGCCTGCCCACAACGGCCAGTTGAGTTTTGGAATTTTCATTTAGACTTCTCCTCGCAACAGGTTTACAGAAACTATCTCTGCTTCTTCTTCATCTTTGCTTCGTTTTCGGCGATTCGTTCCTTGACCAGCTTCTTGAGGAGCGTGGCAGGCAATGGCTTTCCTATCGGGAAACGAACAGTTCCTTTGGATGTTTGGTAGCCCTTCAACTCATCTTTATGCCGCTCGATCGCACCTGGGCCGGGGAAAATGCTGCAATGATTCTTGAAGGCGGCGAAGCCTATCAGCATTCCGTGCTGCTTGTACATCGGCATGTGGTAGCTAATCCCTTCAGTAGCTTTTGGCGCCGCGGCCTTAATTGCCTCGCGTACTTTTTCCAGCGTGGCCCTGACTTCGTCTGGAAGCGCGGCGAGGTATGCGTCTACGGTCGTAACCGGAGGTGTTTTCATTATTTCGTCCTCACTCAGTCATTGCGGCTATCCCTCATACCCCAGCCGTGTCACGGTTAGCTCGTTCGTAGTTTTCCGCCCAGCCACACGGAAGGGAACGCCAGCATCGCCAACGCGATTGGATACCAGACGGGCGCGAGCCCCATCGGGATGGTCACGATTGCGGCGAGCGTGCCGGCCACCGTGCCAAAGATTCCCAGGATCGCCACGTATCGCATTTTCGGGCTGGGCGCCAGGGCCGCGGTAACATAGCCGCCGGCCACCGAATAGATTGTGCGATAGGCGGTTGCGGTCACGACCATCCACGTTGTGTGAAACCCCTGGTCGGGCGGTGTGAAAATGCCGAGCTTCTCCAGCACCAGATCAGTAACGCTGTGGGTGACGACGATAAAAACTATCCCAGCCAGGATCGCGCCGATGCCTTTTAAAATATTCATGGCTGTTCCTTAGTCTCATTCGACCTTAACTTCGAATTGGATTACACCCCGGAACCGCTGTCGGTTTCAATTGCAGCCGGGAGGCAAAGCGAAGTAGCCAGCGGCGTCTGGTTCAAATTCAGCGGCCCGCACAACCGCATTCGTATTCAATTCGCCATAGATGTGCGGAAACAACTGCGGTCCGCCCTCGAGGTTTTCGTAAACAATTTCTGCCGCAACCTTCTCTGTATCAATGCAAAGTAGCACGAGTCCTGACTGCCCCTGGAAACGAGCGTTGGCGACTTGAATGACCTGTTCGCGCGTCGAGCAGTGAATGAAACCCTCGACGGGAAACATTTGCGGTTGATAGCTTCCGGTCGCTTGCGCACGGACCCATTCGTCGCGGCTGGTGATGTGAAAAATTGTGGCGATAGCGCCTCCTTTATTAGTTAGTCAGACGGCAGGCCTTCGAGTCGCATGATGTGCAGAGCATTCGTTGTCGGGCAAGCGCCCGGACGTAACTGATAGTCAAAAACCATTTTCGCTTCGCTGACTTCTTCGCGGAAATGGAAATTTGTCGCGACCGCAATCTCGTCGGCAAGCTTCACCAATTCAAGATCGTGCGTGGCGACAAGCCCAAAGGTCGGGAGGCGCGACAGCGCACGGATAAACGCGCGCGCCCCGATGAGGCGCTCGCGACTGTTTGTGCCGCGGAAGATTTCGTCGATTAAGAACATCAGCGGCGGCCCGTCGGTTTGCTCGGCGGCCACCAGCAGCGCCTTCAACCTTTTCACTTCCGCATAAAAATAAGAGAGTCCATCCTGAACCGAATCGCTTACTTTGATACAACTGAAGACGCGGAACAACGAAACGTCGAGCCGCTCGGCGTTGACTGGGGCGCCCGCGTTAGCGAGGCAGAGATTCACCCCAACTGTTCGCAGAAAAGTGCTCTTCCCGGCCATGTTTGATCCGGTAAGAATCGCAATCTCGGTGTGCTCGTTTAACTCAAAATCATTGCACACTCTTGAATCTGGCTTGAGCAGTGGATGCCCCAATGCGCGCGCTGCAAATCTCGCCGGTCCGGCGCCCACCTCCGGAAATACGTAACTCGGATTGAGGTAAGCAAAGTTGGCGAGCGAGTTGAGTGCCTCGATTTCGTACCACGCGTCCAACCATCGTGGCACGAGTTCCGCAAGTTCCTCCTGCAACCGGTGCAGGCGGCGCGCAAAATAAAAATCCCAGGGAACGATGGCGTTGACGAGGAACCAAAGCAGCGCATTCGTGCGCACGCCCAGCGCGGCGGCGAGCCGTTCCAGCCGCTGTAATTCCGCCGAAGGACGCTTCGCTCGATCAAGGAAGGGCGCGCAAATCTCGGCCAGACCGGGACTGTGTTGGTAGCCGCGCGATTCCAGATACTGGAAAACTGTCCTGAACCTCCGCAGCATCTTTTCCAGTTCCTGCAAATCTCCCCAGGCCGTGGCGATGCGTGATTGCCGGGCATTCATCGTGGCGAAATAGATTATGAACACTACCGGCCAAAAGTGCGGCAGCACACCGAGGACGGCGAGAACAAGCAGCGTAATGTTCAGGCCGGCGAGAATAGTCAGCAGCGCAAGAGTCGAATTCAGCGAATCTTTCATCTGGCCATGGCTGATCCAGGCGACAAGCTTTTGGGAATCCCATTGTGCTGAAACTACCGAGCGGGAATCGACCTGGTGGGGTTTGTTATCCGACCTCGCTTCCTGGCTGGCCAAAGCAGAAACGAGCTGGAGCTTGTCGCGGAAAAGTGAATGGTCTGCGAGTTCCTGGACCAGCGATTGTCGCCGATTGATTGCGGGCAGCTCCGGCGTCGAGTTTAGCAGCCATGACCGGAGACGATCGCTGCCGCCTTTAGTAATTGCCGTGTCAATCAGCCAATGCAGCGAACGCGCTCCCGTGATATCCAGATCGCTTTCAAAAGGATGACCGGCATTTGCAGCAGACGGTGTTGATTGACGCGGCCGGTCGAATTTTTCCCAATCCAGATTGATGCGAGCAATTTGGACTTGCTTAATATTTATTAGCAGCGAATTTGCGTTGCTGCTATCACGCACTCGCCGGTGGTAAACAGCAACGACGCCGAAGACAATCAAGAACAGAGCCGCCAGCAGCCATCCCGCAGTTCCACCTGAATATTTACAGAAGGATAGGCTGAGCAATGCACCGCAAATAAAAATGATTCGCTT
>JANMVC010000515.1:0-5503 GCA_031392315.1 Pyrinomonadaceae bacterium
TACGGCACGGCCACTTCGGACAACGAACGTACCGAACACTACGTCAACAACTTCTACCTCGCCGCTTATGGTCGTAACGCAACCTCCACCGAGCTAAAGCAACAACGCGATGAGCATAACACAGCGGCAACCCAGGGCCCAAGCCAGGTGCAGGCGCAAGCGGAGAGCTTTGGGCGTTCGCTGTTTGCCGGCCAGGTTAACGATGGGGGAATCAGCAATGCGCAGTTTGTGACGAATCTCTACGAAGCGTTTTTGCAGCGCGGGCCTGATGCCGGGGGACTCGGCTGGTGGTCTGGACAAGCAACCGTGGGACAAGGCCGGCAGAATGTTTTGGGTTCGTTTGCTACCTGTGGACCGTTTTATGAGTTGGCCGGCACGCTCTATCGCGAAGCCTTCTGGTTAGTGTCAGACCGGCTGGGCACGCCGCGCATGATCGTGGACAAGAGCGGCAGTCTGGCTGGAGTGAAGCGGCATGACTACCTGCCGTTTGGTGAAGAGATTGGCGGGCCTCAGGTCGCGTTGCTTGGCGGCCGCACGCCGGCGCAAGGCTACACCGGTGACAGCGTGCGCCAAACCTCACCGGCTATGAGAGCCTCAGCGTCCAGCGCATCGTGAACCACGTGCACTCACAGACTCGCAAGAGGACCCCGCTTTAACTAAGTTCCCAAAGCCAATTCCAGCCACGCCAATCCTCGTTCCACCCGTTAGCGATAATCAGCGGGCGAGTTAACTTAGCACCACCTACGAAAAGCTGCGGGCCAGGTCCTAACCACATCCCTAAAAGCCGTCCAGCTCTCATTTCTCATCTCACTCGTGAATTCTTGTTCGCGCATTTCGTGTTACTTCGTGGATCGTGTGTGATTGATCCCGCTGAATGCGATCCACGAAATAACACTAAGCATCACTAAGAATGAGGCAGGAAAAGTTGAAACTGGGAACTAATCCTGAACCTTGTTGATGTCGCCCGGCTTAGCTCTTGGTCGCCGTGCGGTTGATGGCTTCGTCTTCGACCTCGCCGGCCTCGTTGATTGGCACATCGGCGGCGTGGCGATAGCTAATGCCGCGTTCTTCGCTGTCAATGTCACCGGCGGGCAGGGTGGTTAACGCGGAGAGTGGGCCGGTGACGCGGGGAGGATTAAAACCTGGGTAGTCAATGCGGGCGTGATAGATGGCGGTCAGGGCGCTAATCATCGCTTCGCGAATCGTGGTGAGTTCTTTCAGAGTCAGATCGCATTCATCTAGCTGGCCGTCGGTTATAACCGCATCGACGATCTTCACCACGATCAGCCGGATGTTTTGCGGATCGGGATGCGACAGCGAGCGGGCCGCGGCTTCACACGAGTCGGCCAGCATCATGATCGCCGCCTCTTTAAACTGCGGCTTTGGTCCCGGATAGCGGAAATCCTTTTCGTCGATCACTTCGCCTGCCTTTGCCTCAGCCTGGGCCTTGCGAAGAAAGAAATGCAACGTGCGGGTGCCGTGATGCTGGGGAATGAAGTCGGCAATCTGTTTGGGCAGGCTGATTTCCTTCGCCAACTTCATTCCATACGTCACATGGCTGGTGATAATCCGCGCGCTCTGCGGCGGACGCATGTGATCGTGAGGATTCTCTCCTTGCTGGTTCTCGACGAAATACTCCGGCGCCGCGACCTTGCCGATATCGTGATAGAGCGCGCCGATGCGCGCCAGTAGCGGGTTTGCTCCAACTGCGCGGCAGGCGTCTTCGGCGAGTTGGCCCACAGCGTGGGAATGCTGATTGGTGCCGGGCGCGCGCAGGGCCAGTTGGCCCAGCACGGGGAGATCGGCGTTTGAGAGTTCGAGCAGTTTCACGTCGGTGAGGATGCCAAACAGCGATTCGTTAACCGGCAAACCTCCGGCGGCAAAAATCGCCGTCAGCAGTCCTCCGGCAAATCCACAAGCGACCACTAACAAGACCGTGCTGAAGGTGAAGCCTTGTTCGCTGTAAGCTAACAACGCCAGGGCCATTACGGCGTTTACCAACCCCACAAACAGTCCCGCCAGCGTGACGGATTGCCGCTCGCGATAGCGCCCGATTCCGTAGACGGCGGAGGCGCAGGAAATCATGGCAAACAGCGCCAACTGCATTCCGCTGGGCGCCATCATCCCGGCAAAGAGAGCCGTAATGAGGCCGGTCAGAAAAGCGAGTTGGGTGTCGACCAGCAGCACCACCAAAAGGGTGGCGGCGGCGAAGGGAATTGCAAAATTCCAAATAGCCGGATCGTCAAAAGGCGCGACCTTCCGGCTGTTGGCTACGCTGTCCGCCAGCGCAAAGCCGACGCGCATCAGAACCGTTTGCACCACTATCGCCGAGCCCACGAGCGCGAATGCTCTGGCCTTCGACAGCGACAGAGCTGAGGTTGCGCTGCGATGTTCGGTAAACTTCCAAACGGCCCAGTAGAGAGCTACGACGACAAACAGCAACCCCGCCAGGTGATGCCAGGGCCGACCGGCGCCTCCCGTGTCCTGCACCGCCGCAAGCTGGGCCAGCATGTTTGGCGTTACGGTATCGCCTTCGCGCGCAATCACCTGATTGCGTTTGAGCGAAATTCTCACCGGCGGAATCTTGTTGGCCTCATTCTCGCGCGCGGTCGTGGTGGCTGTTTGATCCAGCACCACGTTGGGCCGGATCAGCGGCAACACCGCCGCGACCAGGGCCGACTTCTGGTCCTGCGTCCATAGCGGGAGATTACGAAGCTTGAGCTCGAGTTCCTGTCGGGCCGCAGTCAACGCCAGCATTCGCGTGCGCGGCGCGGGCATGATCATTTGTCCGGAAGGATTGCGAACATCAACCAGGACGATCTCCTGGGCCAATCTTTCCGCCTCAGCTTCGTCGTAAATGTATTTACCGCCGACTTCGCGGATTAGTCGGACAATCTGCGCTACGTCATCGACCGTACGCACCACAGCTGTCAGGCGAGCGGCGCTGACACCGTCCGCTCCGCTCCAGGTCAGATCTTTGGCGGGCTTCTTCGCATCCACCTGACGCTGGAGATCTTCCCAGGCGGCACGAAAACTTCCGGCAGAGCTTTCGCCGCGAGTGGAGTCGAAGTTAAAGATCGAGCGGACATTTTCGCGCGCGGCGTTGCGCCGCTTCTCAGTTTCCGAAATGTCGATGCCAGTCACATCCGTATGCGCGACTACGGTCGCTCTCAGCACGTCGCCCTCGCGATATGCTGCCGTCAAGCCGGTCGAGTAGTTGCTGAAAAGCAGCGGGGTGGTGACGGCGACGAGCACCGCGAATCCAATTAGAAAACGAGTGCGCGGCTCGAAGACTTCAAACGGGCGCACTACAAGCTCAATAAATCGGTCGCGGGCGCGACTAAACGGAGTTGTAAATCGAGGACGAAGGGCCATCTTGTTTTATCTGATTCCGGCGAGGCTTTCATCGGCAAACTCAGCCGCCGATTCCGTTGATCCAGTTGCGGCGCGCAAAGCTTGCTCGCCTTCCGGCTCGCTAACCGGCAGGCCGAAATCGTAAGCCAACAACTCGCCAACCTTTTCCAGTAATGGCTGTAGCGTCTTTTTGTCGGTTGCAGCGACGACTACCACGGCGGCGCTACCGATTTTTGAAAGCTGCCGCACGGCTGCGGACAGCGTGTCGGCATCCACGAGGTCGGCTTTATTCAGCGCCAGGATCGCCGGAATCTGCGCGACGTTGAGTTCTTCAAGAATCCGCTGCACTGATTCTATCTGCTGCGGCCATCGAGGATTGGAAACATCCACCAGATGGATCAGCAAACGGCTATCGCCAATTTCCTCGAGGGTGGCGCGAAACGCGGACAACAGCCCGGGCGGCAAGTCTCTGATGAAGCCGACCGTGTCATTGATGATTACTTCGCTTTCGCGGGGCAGACGCAGCCTTCGCGATGTCGGGTCGAGCGTGGCAAACATGCGCTGCTCCGCGCGCACCTCGCTATTGGTCAACGCATTCAGGAGCGTCGACTTGCCCGCGTTGGTATAACCGACAATCGAGATAATGGGAAGTTCGTTTCGCGTGCGCACTTTCCGACGTTCCTGCCGCCGACGCCTTTGAGACTCGATATCTTTTTCGAGACGGTTAATGCGATCGCGAACTCGACGACGATCCATCTCGAGTTTTGTTTCGCCAGGACCGCGGCCGCCGATGCCACCGGCCAGGCGCGAGAAGGCCGAATCCTGACCGGCGATCAGCCGAGGCAGTAGATATTTTAGTTGCGCCAGCTCAACCTGAATTTTGCCCTCGCTCGACTGCGCACGCTGCGCAAAGATATCGAGGATAAGCTGGGAACGGTCGATGATTTTAAGGTCGGTGGCTTCCGAAATAGATCGTATCTGCGCCGGGCTAAGTTCGCGATCGAAGACGAGCATGTCCGCGCCCAGTTGCAATGAACGGATTAAGAGTTCATCCAGTTTGCCGCGGCCGAGCACTGTCCGAGGATCGATTGCCTGGCGCTTTTGAATTACTTGGTCGCGCACCACAATTCCGGCGGAGCTGGCGAGCTCGGAAAGTTCGGCCATGGATTCTTCCGCGTCCGCGAGCGAGCCGGTGGTGACGCCTACAAGGATTGTCTGGTCTTTGCCAACTGACTGGCGCGTCGCATGCCGGTTGCGCGCCATTTCATCTTCGAGTGAATTGATGAGCGAGAGAAAATCATCTTCCAACTGCGAGGCCATTCTCGGCGGCAGAAACGCGTAAGGCTCGACGACCGTTTGTCCGCTAGCGATATTTATCGGGAGCAGGTGTGCGGCCCGCACCAAGCCGGGAAGCCCGTCCGCCGGATTCACATCAATCGCGGCCATCAAGTCGAGGCGCAACAGCGCGAGGTCAGTGAGATCGTCCTGAGTCAGGCCCTCGCCGCGCAGATGCGTGTGTACGCAGCGAAGCCCGCGAAACCGGTCCACCGCGACGCGTATGCGTTTGAAATCGGGCAACTCGATGCTGCGGTTATCGCCGACCATCACATACTCGACATGCCCGCTGCGGTCGATCAGCACGCCGATTTGTCTGCGCGTCTCGTGCGATAGTTCAGCCATCTGGCGCGCGAATTCCGGAGTGACAATTTGATGCGGAGCAATGCGCCTCGTGTAAAGCTTTTCGATGCGGCGAAGTTGGTTCGGCTTCAGCCCGGCGGTATTTCCGATGAGTTCTTTTATTTTTTCGTCCCTCCTGTTGCATGCCCCTGCAACCGTCGAACGGATGCAGTCAAACTTTCGAATTGGCGGTTGCTGTGAAGCTGAACTGAACGAAAGTTACAGGAGGAGTGTTGCGAGCAGTGGGTTTCCGACGCCGGGAAGAGACTTTGGATTGTGCTCGGCGATTTCGCTTCGCTTCTTCGCTTGAGCATTAGAATTTGGTCCGCCGGCAAGCATCCTAAAAACCTGAAAATATTCGAACACCTTAGGCGCTTGCGAGGCGGATTATAGCACAGTGAAAGACTGCGCCAACCGGAGGGGTGCTTTGGTGTTGGTGCAGTTTGCTGTGGCACGCGCATCTTGCGCGTGA
>JANMVC010000631.1:0-1938 GCA_031392315.1 Pyrinomonadaceae bacterium
AATGAAGTTCACTCGCTACTCAAAGTTCAAAGGGCTCGACGTTGCCAGCATCAATCTCGGCGACTTGATGGAGGGTCTGTCTGATTCGTTGCTCGATTCGGGTTACGACGACGATTACTACTGGACGCGTGAGCGGCGGCCGCAAGACACCTCCCTGGATTCACTCCGGCGCGCGTTGTTGCAGGCGCTGATGGAGCAGGGCCTCGTCAATGAGCGCCAGGTTCAGGAAATGCTAGACGACAACGAAGGCAAGTTTAAAGGTTCACTTTTGGAAGAGATGCTGAACCAGTTGATCGAGCGGCTGGTTGAAGAAGGATATCTAAAGCTCAGGGAGGAACAGCCGCAGCAGCAAGGACAGCAAGGCGGAGCTGGACGCCCGGAAGTGTCGGAGCCTTTGCCTCGCAACGTTAAGTTTGAAGTCACGGAAAAAGGCCTGGACTTTCTCGGCTACAAAACTCTGCGCAACCTGCTCGGCAGTTTGGGAAAGAGCGCGATGGGACGTCACGATACTTCGCACCTCGCTACCGGCGTGGAAGCGGCCGCGGCGAGTAAGCCTTACGAGTTTGGCGACACCATCAATCTCGATGTGAATACCACGCTGCTTTCGGCAATTCAGCGCGAAGGGTTAACAGTGCCTCTCAATCTTGAATACAGCGATCTGCACGTTCATCAGTGTGATTACCAATCGTCCTGCGCCACCGTGGTGATGCTCGACTGTTCCCACTCGATGATTCTCTATGGCGAGGATCGTTTCACACCCGCGAAGAAAGTGGCGCTCGCCCTCGCGCATCTGATTCGCACACAGTATCCGGGCGACTCGCTCAAGATCGTGCTCTTCCATGATTCGGCGGAGGAGTTGCCGCTGGCAAAGCTGGCGACCACGCAGGTGGGTCCATATCACACCAACACCGCTGAAGGACTGCGACTAGCGCGGCGCGTTCTTCAGTCGCAGCGCAAAGAGATGAAGCAGATTGTGATGGTCACTGACGGCAAGCCGACCGCGTGTTTTGTGGAAGGCGTGGGACAGACTTCTCAGTCTGGTACTCGTAACCGCAAGAACGAAGCTGCAGGCAGGACGAGCACCCCAGCGGGGCTGCCCCGCCGGGGACCCCGCGAGCCTGCGCTCCCAGCGGCGACCCCAGGGCGGCGGCTGTACAAGAATTCGATGGGTGGCGATCCTTTTGTGATGGCGGAAACGTTCAAAGAGGTCCAGGCTTGCCGGAAAGCCGGTATAATGATCAATACTTTCATGCTGGCTAGTGATTTTTATCTGGTGGAGTTTGTGAAGCAAATGTCTGCGATGACAAACGGCAAGGCGTATTTTGCCAACCCCGGCAATCTCTCGCAGTTTGTTTTGATAGATTTTCTGCGACGCCGGACTAGCCGTGTTCGCTGAGTTGCAGGGCCGGTTTAGAATTCATCGTGCATAGGTTTCCGGCATAGATTCTTTGACCTGCAAGTAAGTTGAACGGAGTCGGGATTGGAATCCGAAAAATCTAAACCGAAGTTTCACCAACCTCGCCGCGTTCTCACAGCCTATTCTGTTCTCATCGCCAGCCTGCTTGCCACTCTGATTCTAGATGTTTATCTGGATCGGAGTTTCCTGCCATACACCACGTCGATTGGGATCGTAATTAGTCTGCTCCTGTTTGCGCTGGCGCGTTTTCAAACCCGCGCGCGCACCGTGGTCGAGCGCTCGGCCAGCGATCTGAAACTATCTGAAGCCACCATCAGAACCACGCTCGCCGATCGCGAACGAGCTGAGACAGCATTACGCGAAAGCGAAGAGCGCTATCGCGAACTCGTCGAAAACGCCAACGACATTGTCTTCACCCTCGATCTCGACAGGAATGTGACTTCAGTTAACAAAGCTGTCGAATCTCTCACCGGCTATCCGCAAACTGAGCTGCTCGGAATGAACATGGCCGAGTTTCTGAC
>JANMVC010000665.1:0-6394 GCA_031392315.1 Pyrinomonadaceae bacterium
CATCGCGAGCAGCATGCCTAACGCCCAGGTGCTGGTCACCGGTTACTACCGAATAGTTTCCACGGAGACCGACGACAATGTATTTCTCCGCCAACTGGTTAAGAAAATAAACAGCGGCAAGCCCGAGGCGCGGCGCATGACCGATCGCCAGATGCGCGACCGGCTGATCACCATTTCGGAATTGTGGTACAAACTTTCGACGGCCAGCCTCGCGGAAGCGGTCGATAGGGTTAACAGTGAACTACGAGAACAGGATTCTTCCCCGCGAATCACGTTCGTGGAAATCGGGTTTTCCCCCGAGCACTCCTTCGCCGCCGCCAGCACTCTGTTGTGGAATTTCATGTTTGGCTCCACGAATCTTTCCGGCGTGAGAAAGGTTATAGTAACGCTCTCGTTTGGCACTGCCGCCTATAAGCCAAACGATGACGTCAGGGAAAGCCGGGTCAAGAGTTGTAATGAAACCTTCAAACCGCCCAAGGATGTTAAGGAAAGCAAGGCCGACAAAAAGGCGCGCGAGGATCATCTGCTTATCTGCCGCTACGCCTCTTTGGGCCACCCTAACCAGATGGGCGCTTTAATTTATGCCGAGGCGATCAAAGGAAAGTTGGAGGGATTTGTAGACAGAGCGGCCCGAAAGCGAGAACCAAACCACGCGTCAATTCCCCAGCGAAAGGACCCCCAACCATGAATGGATTTCCGGACACAATTGAATTTAAGAGTGGCGTCATCCGCCCGATGGAATGCCTCAAGGCCGGTTATGAACTGGTAGGAAATCAATACTGGCTCTTCGTGGGCATTATGGCCGTGGGGATGATTATCGCCAGCGTCGTGCCCCTGGGAATTTTGATGGGGCCGATGATGTGTGGGATCTATTTCACTTTATTCAAACAGCGACGCGGCCAACGAATCGAGTTTGGCGATCTGTTTAAGGGGTTCGACTATTTCGGCGAAAGCCTGATTGCGGCCCTGCTGCATATGGTTCCGATCTTCATCATTCTGATTCCCACCTACATTATTTTTTACATCAGCATGTTTGGGATGATGGCGGCGGCTGGAGGCGGAGCCGACCCCGGCATTCTGCTTGGGTTCTTTGGGTTTTGGGCGATCATCTGGATCGTGCTAATCGCAGTCATGATTCTGATCTCGGTCGCGTTCACCTTTGTCTACCCGCTGATTGCCGATCGCCGCCTTTCGGGCGTTGAGGCAGTCAAGTTGAGCGTGAAAGCGGCGAAGGCGAATTTTGGGGGACTGCTGGGGATGATGTTGTTGAGCGCGCTTTTATCATTCGGCGGTGTGCTGCTGTGCTATGTGGGCGCGTTTCTGGTGATGCCGATAACTTTCGGCGCCGTAGCGGTGGCTTATGAACGAGTGTTCGGTCTCAGCGAGGGTCCTGGCCAGCCGGATCTGCCGCCACCACCGCCGTCGTTTGTGTAACGGAAACTGTTAGTTTGCGTTGCGTGGTCAACGTGTAGAGTGGCAACGAGTGTTCGCAAACTAACAGTTTGCGTTACAACCTTTCGAACACAATGCCCGCTCCCAATCTCGTCATTCGCGCGCGGCAAGTAGTCCTGCCTGAATCAATCGTCGCCGCCTCAATACACATTGCGGGCGACGCCATCTCGTCCATCGAGCCTTACGACAATATTCCCGCTGGTTGCGAATTAATCGAAGCGAACCACGAATCGGTTTTGATGCCGGGCCTGGTGGACAGTCACGTTCACGTGAACGAACCCGGACGCACCGAATGGGAAGGCTTCGCGACTGCGACCCGCGCGGCGGCGGCTGGCGGTGTCACTACCATCGTAGACATGCCGCTCAATTCAATTCCACCGACGACAACACTCGCGGGGCTCGAAGCAAAACTGGAAGCGGCGCGTGGTCAGTGTCACGTGGATGTCGGTTTCTGGGGTGGCGTGGTTCCGGGCAATACCAGCGAACTGGCAGCGTTGTTTGAACGCGGCGTGGTCGGCTTCAAATGTTTTCTTATCCACTCGGGTGTTGATGAGTTTCCGAATGTCACTGAAGACGATTTGCGAATGGCGATGCCAGAGCTAACCCGGCTAGGCGCGGTTTTGATCGTGCACGCCGAAGTGCCTGGGCCGATTGGTAGGACAGGCATTCCAGCCTGTCCATCGCCTCCCGAAGAAAAGACCGCTGGGACAGAGGGGAATATCTGTCCTACCAGGTACGAAACATTTTTGGCGTCGCGGCCGCGCGCCGCTGAGGACGAAGCCGTCGAGTTAATGATCCGTCTGAGCCGGGAATTCGGCATGCGCATACACATCGTGCATCACTCCTCCGCCGATTCCTTGCCGACGTTGCGTGAGGCGAAATCCGCCGGCGTAAAAATCACCGCGGAAACCTGTCCACACTATTTAGCGTTTGCCGCCGAGGAAATTCCTGACGGCGCCACCGAGTTTAAGTGCTGCCCACCGATTCGTGAGCGCGAGAATCGTGAACAGCTTTGGCAGGCGCTGGCAGATAAAACTATCGACATGATCGTGTCCGACCATTCGCCTTGTCCACCCGAGATGAAGTTGCCGCAAACGGGAGATTTCCTCGCCGCCTGGGGCGGAATTTCTTCTTTGCAGCTTCGGCTGCCTGCGGTGTGGACTGAGGCGCGCCGCCGTGGGTTCATGCTTGAGGACATGGCGCGATGGTTGTGCAGCGCGCCCGCGGGCCTGGTCGGACTTTCAAAACGAAAGGGCGCGATCAAGATTGGCCACGACGCTGATCTGGTAATCTGGAATCCCGAAAAGCCATTCACAGTTGCCGCCGAAGCGCTGCATCATCGCCACAAGTTGACGCCTTATCTGGGACGCGTGTTGGACGGAGTGGTCGAGAAAACTTTTCTTCGCGGCCGAAAGATATATGATGGCGGCGAATTTGTTGATGGGCCGCAAGGACTTCTTTTGTAAAGCAAACTGTTAGTTTGCGATGTAGATCGTCCGTGACCAACCGTTCGCAAACTAACAGTTTGCGTTACATTTTGTTCGGAACGTTGGAAAAGCAAATGGACTTTACTGAACTAATCGATCTCGCCGCGGAAAAGCTGGGCGGCGCCGTGCTCTACGCCAACGACGAATTCTTTGCGCCCAAAGAGAATCTGTTGAAGGCCAGCGCGCCAATTTGGGCCGAAGGCAAATACACCGATCTGGGCAAATGGATGGATGGTTGGGAGTCGCGCCGCCGCCGCACACCCGGCTTCGACTGGTGCATCATCCGGCTTGGTCTGTCCGGCCGGATTCGCGGCGTCGTGGTCGACACCAGTTTCTTCCGCGGCAACTATCCCGAGCAGTGTTCGATCGAAGCTTGCACAGTAGATGGCCATCCTGATGGTGAGCAACTGACCGCTGAATCAAACCAATGGGTGGAGATCCTGCCGACGTCGAATCTTGCTGGTGATTCTCAAAATCCTTTTCCGGTTACAAACGACCAACGCTTCACCCATCTGCGTTTCAAAATCTATCCCGATGGCGGCGTCGCGCGTCTTCGAGTTTATGGCGAAGTCGTACCTGATTGGGAACGCCTCAAACGCATGGGCGGCGAAATCGATGTGGCAGCGGTGGAAAATGGCGGGCTGGTGCTTTCGTGCAGCGATATGTTTTTCGGTCACCGGCACAACCTGATCATGCCGGGCCGCGCCGTGAACATGAGCGACGGCTGGGAAACTAAACGCCGGCGCGGGCCGGGCCACGATTGGGTAACGATCAAACTCGGCGCGCCGGGCGAAATTAAACGGCTCGAAGTGGACACGTCTTTTTTCAAAGGCAATTTTCCCGAGAGCTGTTCGCTCGAAGCCTTGAACGCAAGCGCCCTGGCCGTCGATGATTTAAACGATCCCGGTGTGGCTTGGAAGAGCGTCCTGCCGCGCACGAAACTTCTGGCGCATACCAGGCACTATTTTGAAAGCGAACTGCTCGACGCCGGCACGGTGTCGCACGTCCGTTTCAATATCTTTCCGGACGGTGGAGTGAGCCGGCTGCGGGTCTTTGGTAGTCTCCGCGCCTCAGTTGCTCCAGACGCCTAACCGCGAAGGCATCGACAAAGTTGACGTCCAATCTCCAACGACTGAATCTCCTGCCAGCGAATGAAGGCGAAAGCGAACTACGGAAGTGCTGCGGCTCGAAAGCGTGGGCGCGCCAGGTGGCGGCGTTGCGCCCATACACGAGCGTCGACGAATTGATCGATCAAGCCGAGCGCGTTTGGTGGGCGCTGGGCCAGCAGGATTGGCTGGAAGCTTTTCACAGTCATCCGAAAATTGGCGAGAAAAAGCCGGCGGCGGAAACGGCAGTTACGGCGCAGCAGTGGTCCGCGCAGGAGCAAGCTGGAATTGAGAACTCAGCGGGCAAAACATTGAAGGCGCTGGCGGAATTGAATCGCGAGTATGAAGAGAAGTTTGGTTTCATCTTCATCGTTTGCGCCACGGGCAAAAGTTCTGCCGAGATGCTGTCAATCCTGCGGGCCAGATTAGTTAACTCCGCTGAGGTGGAACTGCGCAACGCGGCCGCCGAACAAGCGAAGATTACCGAGCTGAGGCTGAGAAAACTGGTGTCAGCGGCTGCGGGCGAAATAACATTGTAACGCAAACTGTTAGTTTGCGATCCTGGTAAACAACACGATTTTTGGCGGACGGGACGCAAACTAACAGTTTGCGTTACAAAGAGATTTCTATTGACTCTGCGACTGCGGACTGTAGACTCCGATAATCCATGAGCACGATTTCAACGCACATACTCGACGTGTCGCGCGGTGCGCCTGCGGGTGGCGTGGCGGTGCGTTTGGAACGTCAGAATACCGACGAGAGCTGGAATGAACTCAGCCATGCCTGGACTGACGACGACGGCCGAGTGAAGCCTTTCTTTCTAGTTGAAGAGCCACTGCTCGGCGGTACCTATCGGTTAGTTTTCGATACCGAGCCTTACTTTTCAGGTCTCAACCAGGAATATTTTTATCCGCAAGTGACGGTGGTTTTTAGAATCGACGATGAGGCGCAGCACTATCACGTGCCGCTCCTGATTAGTCCGTATGGCTATTCCACCTATCGCGGCAGCTAGAAGTTTGTCGGACATTAGTCAGAAGAACCATGAACATCGATCCAACCATCAGCGAGTGGCTCAACCTGATCTTCCGTTGGGTACACGTGTTTGCCGGCATCATGTGGGTGGGCACCACTTACTACTTCACCTGGCTCGATGCGCGTCTTACCGAAGAAGAGAAAGCCGTTTATAACACCGGCAATGCGGCTCAGATTTGGATGGTCCACAGCGGCGGTTTCTACGTGGTGGAAAAGCGCAAGGTGCCGGATGAGCTCTCCCGCAAACTTCACTGGTTTCGCTGGGAAGCCGGCACCACCTGGTTGAGCGGCATGGCTTTGCTGCTGCTGATGTTTTATATCGGCGGCGGCTCGGGGTTGATTGAAGACTCCGCAGTCAGTCCGTGGGTAGCAATTGTTGTGGGACTCGGAACTTTGGTTGGCGGCTGGGTGGTTTACGATCTTATGAATCTTTCGCCGCTCGGAAAAAGTGAAAAGATGTTTGCCGTAATTGCTTACGTGATGATCGTGGCAGTTGCTTACGGCCTCACGCGAGTGTTGAGCGGCCGAGCTGCATACATCCACGTAGGCGCGATGCTTGGCACGATCATGGCGGCCAATGTTTGGATGCGCATCCTGCCCGCGCAAAAGAAGATGATCGAAGCGATCAAGGAAGGCCGCAAGCCGGACGATGCGCTATCGGCGCAGGCGAAGTTTCGATCAAAACAAAACACCTTCATGGCCGTGCCGGTCGTGTTCCTCATGATCAGCAACCATTTTCCGGGAGTCGCTTACGGAGAACAGTACAACTGGGTCGTTCTGGCAGTGTTGGTTTTGGTGGGGTGGGTGGCGGCCAAGTTTATTAGAAGAGCGTAGCTAGACTTCGAGGCGATCCAACACTTTCTCATTGCCGCTGGACGCGTCTAAACGCTGCGAAGAGTCGCTCAGCATTCTTCTGTGATCCCAACAAATACAAAGTTTCGATCAAGGCTGACAGTTCGTCGGCGGCAACAAGAGCGACATCAGGACCGGTAGGCCGCTTGATAATTATCACGTTTCGATTAGAGGCGGCTGCATTGCAAAGTTCGCCAAACTTAGCTTGCGCATCCTTGAGAGTCATCCGGATGTAGTTAGTTTTCATCTTCAAGTCCGAAGGGATGTTTATTATTTAGCCAGCGGAAAAATCGGCTCGATATCCACCGGCACGTTCCCCATCCGATCGAAAGCACGCTTCATCGGCGGCCGGATCACGGCATATTTATCCAACAAAGCTTTTGCTTTCGGGTATGAACCCTCGGCCTGAAGCGTCAGAATTTCACGCGTTAGCTTATTCACCGCTCCTTTTATTTTCGCGTGGTT
>JANMVC010000670.1:0-2604 GCA_031392315.1 Pyrinomonadaceae bacterium
CCCGGTGATCCGCCTCTTCCAGCGGCTGGCGCGCGTCCGTCGGCTCGACCACGGCGAGGAGGCGACGCTCGTCGAGCACCTGACCGAGTTGCGCGATCGAGCTCATGCTGCCGGAATCGTGCATCGCGATTTAAAACCCGACAACATCATGATCACGCGCGATGGTCACGCGAAGATTCTCGATTTCGGCCTCGCAAAACTCGTCGAACAGCAGCCAGTGCCGTCGGGTGATTCCAGTGAAGTTGCCACAGCCGTGATGCCTCAACATTCTTCGCCGGGAACGGTGATGGGCACTGTAGGCTACATGTCGCCAGAGCAGGCCCAGGGCAAAACCAAAGAAATTGACCAGCGCTCGGACATCTTCTCATTTGGCTGCATCCTGTTTGAGGCGGCAACGGGCAAGAAGGCTTTTGAAGGCGACTCCGTAATCAAGGCGTTGCACATGGTGGTCTATGAACCAGCTCCGGCCATAGGCGATTTCAATCCGACCGCGCCGGCCGACCTGCAGCGCATCGTGCGTCGCTGTTTGGAGAAGGACGCAGACGATCGGTATCAGGGAATCAAAGAAGTCGCGATTGAGCTAAAGCATCTGCGGCGCGAGATAGAAAAAGGCGGCGACTTTGACACGACGGTGCCACCGCCAGTCAGCACTCAAAGCGTTCTCAGCACTGCCAGCGGCTCCACCGCCGAACCCACGGCCAGGTCGGTTTCGCTCCCGCCAGCGCCTTCAAGCGCTGAATATGTGGTGCAAGGGATGAAGCGGCACAAACTCGGCGTCGCGGTCGCGTTGGTGATCTTGATTGCCGCCGTCGCGATCTTCGCTTACTACCTGCGCGCCGGCAAAAGCGAAGGGGCCATCGGCTCAATTGCGGTGATGCCCTTTCAAAACAAGAGTTCTGACGCGGACACCGAATATCTTGCCGACGGCCTGGCCGAGTCGTTGATTTATCGGCTCTCGCAACTGCCGAATCTTAAAGTCAGCCCCACGAGTTCGGTGATGAGATACAAAGGAAAGGAAACAGACATAGCTCAGGTCGCTAAAGAACTCGAGGTTGACGCCGTCATGTCCGGTCGGGTTTCACAGCGCGGCGACGCCCTGACGATCAGCGTCGAACTGGTCGATGCGAGGACCAACAAAATAATTTGGGCCGAACAGTATGACCGCAAAATGTCTGATCTGCTGTCCACTCAGCGCGAGATCGCCACTACCATTACCCAAAAGCTCGAATTGAAACTGACGGGCAATGACGCCAAAGGCATCACCAAACGCTACACGGACAACAACGAAGCCTATCAACTTTATCTGAGAGGTCGCTACAGCTTTGCCAAGCGGACCAGAGACGACATGCTGCGGGCCATCGAGTATTTCCGGCAGGCGATCAAACTCGACCCTAAATTCGCCTTGGCATATGCGAGGATTGCCGAAACATTTGGGAGCATGCCGGCCTATCCTTACCTCTCGCCAAAGGAAGCTTTTCCTCAGGCCAAGGCCGCGGCGCAGCAGGCCCTTGAGATCGATCCCACCCTGGCTGAGGCCCATACGTTCCTGGCGTACTGTTTGGTTATCTACGATTGGAATTGGGCGGAAGCCGAACGCTCATTCAAACGCGCAATCGAACTCGATCCAAATAATTCCGCCGCGCATTTTCGTTACGGTCAGATATATCTCGCGCCGACGCGACGACTCGACGAAGCCCTCGTTGAAATAAAGCGGGGGCTGGATCTGGAACCGCTCGATATCAACATGGGAGCAACGCTGGCGTGGACCTATATGGTTGCGGAACAGAATGACAAAGCCCTGGAGCAAGCCAGAAAGACCTACGACCTCGATCCCGTTCATCCGATAGGGCGCTGGATGCTGGGCCAGGCCTATGTCTATAAGGGAATGTACCGCGAAGCGATCTCACTCAGCGAACAATGGCTGCAAACCGATCCGACAAACCAATTTGCGCTTCGGGATGCTGGCGTTGCTTACGCGAAAGCCGGACAACCGGACAAAGCCCAGGAAATGATTGGCAGGTTCCGAGAGATCGCTAAAACACAATACGTGCCGACTTGCCGAATCGCGATTATCTACGCGGCACTCGGTGACAAGGATCAAGCCTTTGTGGAACTTAACAAAGCCTTCGAGATGCGGGACTGGGAATTGTATCGATTGAATGCCGACACATATTGGGTGCCGCTTCGCGACGACTCGCGATTCAAGGAAATAGCCAAACGCCTGAATCTGCCGAAATGAATTCGAAGAGTAACCACCACATTGAGGGGGAAAATCAAATATGGCTACCGCTATTGCACCGATCCCAGGAATCCCCGAGGCGCTTCACCGTGCCGAGAAAGATCTGCCCTTTGTCGAGTACCAGGAGGGCGTAGTTTTCCAGTTGCTGCAGGCTGATGTCGCGGTGGGGCTTTGGGTCATCCGCGTCCGTTTCCAGCCGGGCGTCACAATCCAACGCCACAAGCACACCGGCGAGGTCTTCGCGTTCACGCTTCAGGGTTCGTGGAAGTACCTGGAATATCCGGACTGTCAACATCGCCGGCTCATACTTGTACGAGCCCGCCGGATCGATCCATACGCTGCACGTGCCGGATTCAAATAAGGAG
>JANMVC010000686.1:0-8996 GCA_031392315.1 Pyrinomonadaceae bacterium
AGCAGACAGGGCAGCCAGCCGAAGGCCTGACAAGCCAGGATGGGGCCGGCTATGGGACCAGCGGCGGCAATGGCGGAGAAGTGTTGGCCGAAGAGATAGAAAGGCTTGGTGGGTACAAAGTCGATGCCGTCGTTCACTCGATTGGCCGGAGTCGCGCGGGCGTCGTCGAGCTGAAACTGTCGCGCGACCCAACCACCGTACAGACGATAGGCGGCGGCCAACATTAGGAGAAAGCCGACTGCGAGCAGCGTCAGCGTCATGTTAGACAGTCTCCGGTTTGGAAGTTGGAAAAATGCTGGCGGAGTTTGGCATGGAACGCAGGAAAGAATCTAGAAGAAAAGAAGCACTTGGACGAAAGCGGAATACCTGATACCCGCGCCTTTGGCGCTGTAATCCCAGGGGGTTGCTCTATTCCCAAGTTCATTTTTATTGTTAGACTTCCGCTACGAAAATAAACTTGAAGATATGAACCTACTCGTAAAATTCGAAACTCTCGACACTAGTTTCATCAACCTCGGCGCGCTGATTCGTTATTTGCGTCAGCGCAACTTTGTCGGCCGCGTGAAAGTTTCGCTCGAGGAGTATGAGGCAGACGTTTTTCTTCACGGCGCGGAAGAGGCCAGCATCTGGGAAAAGAATCTTGCCACCGGACGAGGCGCACAGGGCAAGGATGCGATGGAGCGCTTGCTGGTGCGCGCACGCGATCCCGGCGGCGTGATTACGATCTATGAAGGCCCGAGCGAGACTACGAATACCGACCCGGCATCTGGTTCACCTGAAACACCGGGTGGCGGCGAAGTTCATGACGAAACCCCGGTTGTTTTTGGCGATGCCGTGCCTGCGGTTTCCCAGTTAGACAGCAAGGAATTCGACTGGGACAAACTGCTGGCTGCGAGCGGTGAAGTGATCGCCGCGGTGGAGCGGGCGGTGCAAAGCGCTAACGAAGACTTCGGCGCTCATTTTCGCGCAGCGCTAATCGCCCTGGCCGACGATTATCCCTTTCTTGATCCAACCGCAGGTGGTTTGCAATACAGCGACGCAAAGGTGGAACTGCGCGAGCGTCCGGCTGCGAGTGATTATGTTTCGAGTTTGACTGAAAGCCTGAGACGCGTTGTCAATCGCGTGGTTGTGAGCAATGCGGGCGAGCGTTTTCGGGAGCGCGTTGCGGTTGAATTCGTAATCGTAGCGCGCCGTAAAGAAAATGCTTTGGCGGCGTTTATGCCGTATCTCGATCGCATCGCCGGGGCTAGAGTCTTGTAATTGCAGATTTCGGATTTCAGAATGCGGATCCAAACTGCTTGAGCAGATCAGCAGTCCGAAATCCGCAGTCAAAATCGGCCATGTATCCATTCAGAAACATTCTCTTCCCGACTGATTTCACGCCTCATGCGCGCGCCGCGCTTAAGTATGCAGCGGCGTTTGCCAGGGCGGGTGGTGGCCGCGTTGTTTTGTTCAGTGTCCAGAGCGGAAGCGTTCCCAGAAATCTGCTGACCTTGCCGGAACGCACCTTCGCGGATCAGGACAATCGGTGGTTGCTCCAACTGCGCGCCGACGTCGGAAATCTTTTAGCCGATCCACTCTTCGACGGGCTTGAGGTTGAACCGGTAATTGTCGAAGGCGAACCGGCAACTGAGATTGCCAAAGCGGTGCGCGACTACGATATCGATCTCGTGACGGTGGTTACTCACGGACGCAAAGGTCTTTCGCGCGCGCTCTGGGGTTCAACCGCGGAAGAGATCATCGCCGAAGCGGTTTGCCCCGTGCTCACGATTCGTCCGCCGCAGCATGATTTTGTCGAGCACAAAGCTGGCCGCAGCGAGATTCATCTGAATCGCGTGCTGCTGGCGACAAACTTCCGGCCGTCCTCCGTCGCGGCTACCCAGGTGGCCACCCAGCTCGCTAGTCAAACCGGCGCGGAGCTTCATGCGGTTTATGTGATTGGAGACTATCTCGATCAAATCTCGGTGATGTTTCCGGAAACCGGACTGAGCGCGCTGGCGCGCTTGCGGACCTACGTGCAGGAGCGCATGGGCCAACTATCCCGCGACGAGGGCTCTCGCGCAATCGCTCACATTGCCGAAGGGCGACCCTATGCAGAAATTGTCCGGATGGCCGCGGAGAAGGATGCCGATCTGTTGGTCATCGGCACGAATGTGCATGCTTCGCTATTTGGCGGCACGCCGGTGCTCGGCTCGGAAATCGAGCGCGTGGTGCGCAACGCTCCATGCCCCGTGCTTTGCGTTCCCGCAGCTAAAGTCCTCACGCCGCTGCCAGCGCTGATCACGCAACCGGTCAGCTAAGGTTCTCAAGAAAACACGGTCCACGAAAGTACACTTCGTGTGATTTAGTGGATCGATGTTGTTTTACAGTTCTACTGCGAAACTAATTGCAAACGACCATCCGGCAGCCTGACGGGAAACACGCTTGGTTCATACATCGTCAGCGGAGTTGATTCCTTGCGCTGCGCGCTGGCGAGTTGATCGCGGGTGATGTTGTAGGCGTAACGTGCTGTCGAAGGATCGCGAATCAAGTTGTAGCGCTTGCTGATGCGCCGCACGTACTCCTGAGTTTCATTGTATGGTGGAATGCGCCAGCCATACTTCATCACCGCACCCTCACCGGCGTTGTAACCAGCCAGGGCCAGATTCACGTCGCCCTTAAACATGTTCAGCAGAAAGCGCATGTAGCGGGCTCCGCCTTCTACGTTCTGACGCGGATCCCAAATGCTGGTGACTCCAAACCTACGCGCGGTGCCCGGCATTAATTGCATCAGCCCACTTGCGCCTTTGTGCGAAAGCGCGCGAGGCTTGAAAGTCGACTCCTGATGCATGATCGAATAGAGCAGCAGAGGATCGACCGAATTGCGATTGCCGGATTCAACTATTAGAGAATCGACCGTCGCATTGCCGGTCGTGTATCCGGCGAGCGAGTTGCTACCCTTGATTTCAGACATCCGGGTGTTAATGATCGCGTTGATCGAATCAGCGCTCGCGGCGTACGAAGTCCGGCGAAGTTTTCGTCCCGAAGGTTTCGCTGGTACAGGGGCCGGCGGGGTTTCGAGTTTGACTCCGTTGGCGAAGTCGAAGTTATCGAAACGGTAACTGACGGGAGTTTGCGCGAAGCCGGCCGATGCCGACAAGAAAAGGAGCAAGGCTGCAAGAGTGAACTTCTTCATTTGGGGTAGATTCGCTTTACGTGAATTGGTTGACAGTGCCGGCGAGCCTGAGAGTTCAACCAGTGGCAGAAACGGTGAGGAGGATTTTCAAGGCGTTAGGTCTCTGTAAATACGAATCGTGAGACCAGTGCGAATACTAACACATGGGTTAAACGATTGCCAACACTCTCTGTTTGACAGGCAAAATCTAAGGTTTTGTGCGTTTCTGCCTGGCGCAACTAGGTCACGGCTTTGAGGAAGCATGCCGCTCGTCTCAATTTTGCGGGCCGGGCGGGATGTCGCCGACTGCCGGGACTCGTCCGGCAAGCAATAGATATGAATAAAGCGCCAGCCCCGTGAGACCCGCGATGCTGAATTTGATGGAAGCAGGAATCGGCGCTGGGGAGATGAAGCCCTCGATCGTGCCGGCGATCACCAGCAACACGGCCACCCCCATCATTAGTCGCACCGCGTCTTTGCCACGGCTCTTGAGGGCGTCGGCGCGAGACATGTCGCCCGGCATCAACATGGCGCTGCCGATCAGCAACCCGGCGCCTCCAGCCATGAAGATACACGACAGCTCGATCACGCCATGGCCCACCATGAAGGTGAGCAGATCGTTGCCGAAGCCGGCGCGATAAGTTAACGCGAGCACCGAGGCGATGTTGGCGCCGTTGTAAGCCAAAAAGAAGAGCGTGCCCACCGCAAAAAATGCCCCGAAGGCAAAAGTGTAAATCGTTACCTGAATGTTGTGCGTAAGAATTGAACTGGCGCCCACCTGGTTGGCTTCATTCAGATTTTCCCACCAGTGGGTCTTGGTTTCGATGTAGAGTTCTTTGAAGGCCGGAGCGACGCCGACGAGTTCGGAAAACTCGGGATCATATTTAGTTCCTACGAATCCGATCACGCCGAAGATCATAAAGACACTGAACGAGACAAGGGTGTAGGCCCAGGTGCGGCGAAATGTTTGCGGAAACTCCCGCACAAAGAAGTTCTTGATGCGGGCGCTGCCATGGGCGTCCGCCTGATAGATGCGTCCATGCGCGCGGATGACCAGGCTGTTTAGGTAATTGACCAGACGAGGATCGCGCGACTCGGCGCGGGCGATGGCCAGGTCGGCAGCGGTGCGTCGATAGATGCGCCCGAGTTCGCGCACCTCTTCGCGGTGCAGCCGGCGCAGCGAAGTAGCGTCCAGGAGTTTCAGCAGATCTTCCAGACGCTGCCACGCGCTTTTGTGTTGGTCGATGAAATTATCGTTAGCCATTGGATTGAAGATGCTGGATGTCAGATATCAGATGTTAGAATCAGGTCCGTCCACTAGCATCCAGAATCTAACATCTGACATCTGCTTTATGCTCGTCGAGTGTGTACCAAACTTCAGCGAGGGCCGCAAGCCGCAGACGATCGCGCGCCTGGTTGAAACGATCCAGTCAATCGAAACTGCCTGCGTGCTTGATACTCACATCGATCCCGATCACAACCGCTCAGTGATTACATTTGTTGCGTCGGCTGACAAGGTAGTGGACGCCGCCGTTGCGGCAGTGTCTGCAGCGGCGCAGTTGATCGACATGCGCACTCACCAGGGCGTGCATCCGCGCCTGGGCGCGACGGACGTGCTGCCCTTTGTGCCGATCCAGGGCATAACGCTCGACGATTGCGCGGCGCTGGCCCACCAGGCCGGAGAGCGGATCGCAACCGAGCTTTCGATTCCCGTATTCTTTTATGAACGCGCGGCGCTGAGGCCGGAGCGTGTGAACCTCGAAGATGTCAGGCGTGGGGCGCTGGAACTATTGCGGGAGCAGATTGCCGTGGAGCCACATCGCGCTCCTGATCGCGGGCCGCTAGTAGTGCATGATACGGCTGGAGCGATTGCGGTGGGCGCGCGTCCGTTTCTGATTGCTTTCAACGTCAACCTGAAGACAACTGATGTCACCGTGGCGCAAAAGATTGCGCGGGGGGTCAGGGCGCGGCACGGAGGCTTGCCGTTTGTTAAGGCGTTGGGATTTGAACTATCCAGTCGCGGGCTGGTGCAGGTGTCAATGAATATTGTGAACTACGAAGTCACTGGCATGACGCAGGCCTACGAAGCCGTCAGTAACGAAGCGAATCGGCTGGGCGTAGAAATTTCAAGCGCTGAGATTGTGGGGCTGGTGCCGGAGAAGGCGCTCGACCGCTCGGCGGGTTATTTTGCGAAGCTTGAGAACTTCTCCGAGGACAAGATTCTTGAAAATCGCCTGCGAGCTTGTGCGGGACTTCAAGATTAGGTGATTCGAGATATCGCTATTGCGATCCCAGTTTGATGAGTGCGGCCCGGAGCCGCGCGTGTTTCTGCATCAGCTTCAAATATCTGCTCTCATCCGACGCCGCTTTAGCTCGCATGATTTGTGCAAGATTGTGCTTCTCGTCCTGGCTCCAACGGTCTAAGTCTGGCACCAACGATAACGTTGCTGCGTAGTCACTCAAGACAGACTGCCCCTCTGCCGCCACACCAGCATCCACATCCAAAACACGAGCCAGCGACTTTATCGACTCGGAGCGAAACTTCTCCGCGTCTCCATTGAATTTTGCAGCCATGCGCCGTTGAGCCGACAACCCAATGTTTCGCACGGAGAACCGGTCCCAGTCGCCTGAGCCTGCTTTCTCCTGCTCATAAATCATTGGCCCAGCGGCGAGCTTGCGCAGAGTTCGGCCGGTGGTGCGATATCCAGGGCGGGAAGCAATCTTCTGCTCTTCCTGTGCGACGAGTTTAAGAATCTCCGGGCTGGTCGGTCGAAACCCGAGCTTGCGATAAAACCAGAAAGCGCCCGATTCGATCCCTTCTTCGTTTTCATGACCGACTTGATATGGGTCAATCGCGAAAGCGGTTACGCCGAGCAGGTGTCGGAAAACATTGAGCGTGCGCGCATAGAGCCAGGCAGTTTCACCATCGCGAAACGTGTAATAAAGATTGAAGCCGCTTTCCATCCGCTCGAAAAGCGAGAGACCTTCGAAATAGCCGACGGCCACGCCATTCTTGAAGATCATCGCCGCGTGATAAGCCCGCAGCGGAAGACGAACTCGGGGCGGCAAGCAGGTGATGAAAAGATCGACGCCGCGGCCGAGATGGGTTTTGAGCACACGAGCTGGATCGCCGTGAGTGAATCCATAGAGCTCGCGATAACGAATCGTTGACGCTTCACGCGCCAGGTCGAGGATCTTCTCGCCTTGTTTTTTGGAGAGTCGTTCGATCGCGGGCGCAGGCTGGGCCAGTTCCTCCTGGAAGCGAACGTCGCTTCGCTGAATCAGGGCATCGCGATGATAGAAAAGCTGCTTTGCTGGAACGGCCAGCCGCATTCCCGTGCGGGTAGCGCGATAAGGCGGCGTCCAGGTGACGTAAAGATTTTGCGAATCGTATAGTTCTGCTTTTTCGCGTTCACTCTGCTTCAGTGAATCGAAGCACCGGATGAGCCAGGCCACCTCGTTTGCTGCCGCACCTTTCGCCGTTCGCAGCCATTTCTT
Organism: Pyrinomonadaceae bacterium; assembly: GCA_031392315.1. GTDB lineage: Bacteria > Acidobacteriota > Blastocatellia > Pyrinomonadales > Pyrinomonadaceae > PSRF01. The sequence continues at coordinate 6,653 of JANMVC010000686.1, forward strand.
GTAAGGGACGTTGGCTTCGACAAACGCATCCTCCTCCAGCAACGGCATGAACCTCGGCCACGCTTCTGACAAACGGTTCTCGTCTTCGAACCATTCCCAGTCAAAACTAACGCGCGACGGATAACGGCTAACCAACCAGCGAACGATCGGGTAGGTGAAGGTGTCTGTCACAAAGGTGCCGGCGATGCCGGACACTTCGGGTGGTTCGAGCGGCGAGAGATCAACTTCTGCATCGCGCAGAGCTTCGACGCGGTGGCCAAAGCCCTTCAGCACCGACTCGGCCAGGCGCTTCAGCCGCACGTTTTGCGGATAGGCACGGACGAATAGCAGCAACTCATGAAATCGGAGTAATGCTTCGGCGTCTTCAAAATCGAGTCGCGAAAGGCGGGCAATGATTGCTTCCAAGCTGCGCTGTCGGGCCGAGCCGAATTGACTCTTCAACTCATCAAGCTGATCGAGCAGGCTACTGATGAAAGTTCTTGGCAATGGGATGGCGCCTGTCCGACAAACTTCAGTTTGTCGTCTAGTAAACTATGGAGACCATCGACAAACTGAAGTTTGTCGGACACCAATTAAGCCGAGCGCAAGTGTTTTCGCATGAACATGGCAATCTTCCAAGCGTCGATGGCTTTCCATGGCATCGAGGCCAGCGTGTAGTGTCCGCACGGAAGCCACACCACGTCGAGCGGCAATTCGTGACGCCGCGCTTCCGCGATCACATCTTTCGTGAGATCGATTGGAAACGTTAAGTCGTACTGCGCGGCGATGAAGCGCATCGGGCGCCGGCCCATCGCCGGGAGCCGCGGAATAAAAGGCACCGGACTGATTGGAGTCCAAAACTCGCGCAGTTCGTCGAGACTGAGATCGTCGGCAAAGCCTTCGCGCAGGTGGCGCGTAGACAACCCGCGCCAGGCGACGTCCGCAACAAAACCAGAGACATGATTGAACGTGCCGGCGTCGATGTCCGGCTCGTGAGCGAACGCCAGAAACGCGATGCACGATCCAACGCTGGTGCCCAAAATTCCGATCCGTTCGAAGCCCTGCTCTTTCAGCCAACGCACCGCGGCACGCGTATCAAGCACCGCCTGCCGCATTGACTGAATCGTGCGGCCGATGTTTGTGCTCACCAGATGATCGGCCCGCTCCAGCTCTGGTGGCCGTCGCACTTCGTGGTAGGGAAGCGTCAAACGCAACGCGGCCATCCCGAGAAAATTAAAGATGCGACACGCCTCAACGTGGCTGTCAGGTTGCGCATTCCATTGCGGCAGCACGACTACGGCTGAACGAGGTTGACGTGCCCTGGCTGGTTCGACTGGAAAATAGCGTGCCCGCGCGAGATTGTTTTCCACCGAGGGCGTATGAATCGCACTGGTCCAGGTGAGTTGATCGCCGCTCAGATTGAAGTCGGAGATTTCCGGCAGCGCATAAAAATCTTCACTGTGCGCCATTGTCTGCTCGGTGTGGCGCCGGAGCACATGGCGCGGGTCGTCGCCGTTTACATGGTCGCTGATAAACTCCAGTCCCCATACAAACGGTCGCACGAGCCGATTATTGTCGCGCTCGTGGTGTGCGCGTTCGCGCCCATGCATGTATTTCTTCCACAAAACTCGACGACACCTCAGAAAAGTGATGTGAACCGACGCCTGCAATCCTAAGGGCCGCAAGCTGCGATATCAAGCAGGGGCATTTTTGAGTCAGGCGCTTTGAGCAAAAAAGTAGGGGCACGGCTGCCGTGCCCCTAACTTGTTGTCTAGCACAAACAGCAGTCTGTGCTCTCTGAGTGATTTGCCGATTATCGGTCTTTTATCGGTCGTAGCGGTGGTCACACTGATGGCAACGTTCCGCTGCTTCCAGCGTCCAGTAGACGTGGGTAACAGTCTTCGAGCCATCCGAATTGCCACGCTCGTAGGTTGAACTGCGACCATTTCTCGACTGGCTCATCAGTTGGCCCCAGTTGTTCGAGTCGTTTGAATCATAAGCCGCGTTTGCTGACTGATTTGCGCTCGAGGCGAGCGTGGTAGAGCTGTCGAGATGCGCGTAGATCGACTCCAACTGCGCATAATCGTGAGCGTTTGGATGCGTGCTCAGCGTGCTACCGGCGTTTGCTCCAGTGTTTGAGAAATAGTCCATGCAGGTGTTTTGAGATGAGCCGTCCTCGCTCGTGTGGCCGAGGCCAAATGTGTGGCCGATCTCCTGACACATCACATGGAGTTTCTCGTTTGGATTGTTGTAAGTGGCGGTGTTGAAGTAAGTGTCGTTCATCTTGGCCGAGCCCTGGGTAATGTGCGTGCCGCCCGTAATATTGATGGACGCCAGTCCGAGCCAGCCATTGTTGCCATACGTG
>JANMVC010000658.1:0-4368 GCA_031392315.1 Pyrinomonadaceae bacterium
CAGTATCTGGTTGCTAACTACCTCCCCGACGACTTCGACCCGTCCGCCGTAACCGAAGCGATGATCGAGGAGATCCACGCGCTCAACCGCGAAATGATTGCTGCCGGCGCCAGGAAGTTCGCTTGCGGAATTTCCCCGGCCGGCAACGCAAAGACGGTGCGGAAGCAACCTGATGGTACGGTGCTCGTCACCGATGGGCCATACACCGAGACCAAGGAGCACATGGGCGGTTTCTGGATACTGGAAGCTGCCGATATGGACGAGGCACTCGCGTGGGCGAAGAAGGGTGCCATCGCCTGTGATGTGCCCGGCGAGGTGCGCGAGCTTCTTTTCTACCCGGCTCCTGAAGCAACTGAATAGTCTGGCCGCAGCGACTTCGAAATAGAACATTGCTGCTCTTCGCCCCATTAGGGGCGAGATGTTCATAGAAAGCGCGACCTCTAAAAGATTTTCCTCGCTCCAGCGGAGCGAAACATGGTTTGGTCAGCACGCACCAATGACGGAAACATTGCGCTCCGCCGGAGCGCGAGTTATCGAGTTAGAAGCACTATCTATAAACATCTCGCTCAACTAGAGCGAAAACCAATTCCGTTGTTGCACTTGAAAGTTGAATTCACCTAATTGGTATTTTTCACTATTAACAGAAACGGGTATGGTGATGCGGTGATACACCAACATCTATTGCGCCGGAGCGCGCACAATCGTCGCATTCGCTTTCCACGGTTACAGGGGCGCTCCCGGTGAACGCGGTGTTAGCCCGCAAGAGGGAAACATGATGTCGGTCATCAAGACTTTCATCAAGCAGCACCCGGTGCAGTCCTACTACGCTCTGGTGTTCGCCATCTCGTGGGGCGGTAGCCTCATCGTACTGGGCCCTAAGGGATTGGTGGGCAATAAGCCGATAACCTCAGCGCAATTGCCACTCGTGTATCTGGCAGCGATCGCAGGCCCCAGTGTAGCGGGCATCCTGTCGGTCGGCCTCATCTATGGAAAGGCGGGCCTTCGCGAGCTTCGATCGCGGTTGCTCACGTGGCGGGTGAGCGTCATCTGGTACGCGATAGCGCTCCTGACCGCCCCACTCCTGACAGCAGCAATATTGTTCGCGCTTTCGCTCACTTCCCCCGCATTTCTCCCCACCATCATGACGACGAGCGACAAGACTGGCCTTCTGACGACAGGTATTGCGGTGAGCCTGGTGGTCCCGTTCTTTGAGGAGATTGGGTGGACGGGGTTCGCCGTTCCCCAGTTAAGGGAGCGTTATGGCATTGCGACTACAGGGCTGATCGTGGGTCTGCTGTGGGGAGCGTGGCACGTCCCTCTCTTTTCGGGAAGCGCGAGTTCCTCCGCAGCCATCCCGCAGCCTCTCTACCTGACCGTGCTCCTCTTCTCTTGGTTGGTGCCCTACAGGGTGCTCATGGTGTGGGTCTATGACTACACCAAGAGCCTGCTCATGGGGATGCTCATGCACGTGCCTATCGTCGTTAGCAGTTTTGTCCTCATCCCTACAGCGACATCAGAGGTCGTCGTGACCTTTGACATCGTTTTCGCCGGCGCGCTCTGGGCCGTGGTTGCAGCGGTCGCCGTGGCAAACGGGGGGCAACTCTCGCGACAACAGGCGTACCGCTCTTGAATGACTGGGTCAGTTTGATTTTCATTCACACCGAGGCTTCAGCCCGGTGCAAAGCATCGGCTCCGAATGAAGTAGCCGTTTCAACGGCTTCCTCCCGTAGCCACCGGAAACCGTTCAAACGGTTCAGGACCTTCTAATGGCGCGTGCGGAACACCGGGCTGAAGCCACTGTGTGAATGAGACACGCAAACGAGACTGACCCACTGCCGGACACAAGGAGGAACCGATGAAATACGTCTGTTTGGGATACCTCGAGCCAGGAAAATTCGAAGGGATGACCGAGGACGAGCAACACGCAATGCTCGACGAGTGCTTTGAGTATAACGACCATCTGCGCGCCAACGGACATGTTGTTGCCGAAGTACCTCTTCAGCCTCCCGAGACCGCGTTAACCCTGTACTGGAAAAACGGTAAAGTCGCGACGACCGACGGACCCTATGCGGAAACCAAGGAACAACTCGGCGGCCTTCACATCATTGAGGCGCGCGACCTCAATCATGCCATTCAGCTTATGTCACAGCATCCAGGCATGAAGTATGGATCGATTGAGATACGGCCAGTTGCTGATGTGAGAGAGATGATGAAGGAGAGCGAGCAGCGGCGACGAAGCAAGGATACCTCGCGATGAACAGAGGCGTTCTACGGCAACCCGCTGACGGGGTTTACTCCGCCGCAATAAAAATAGTCCAAAGTCCAAAGTCTCCGTTACGAAAGTTGACCTCTACAACTCAGAGGCAATTAGCGAAACGGAGACTTTGGACTTTGGACAGGGGACATTGGACTGATTACTTCCCATATCCAGGTCCGCGCAGGGGGCGGCCGGCGAGGGCGGGTGTTCGCTTGCCGTCGTCTACGCTGAGTTGGCCGTTCACGATTACATACTTCACGCCCACAGGATATTGATTCGGCGCTTCAAACGTGGCGCGGTCGATAACGCGGCGCGGATCGAAAATAGCAATGTCCGCGAACATGCCTTCGCGCAGGAAGCCGCGGTCTTTCAAGCCGACGCGCTTGGCCGGCATGCCAGTCATCTTTTGAACGGCTTTCTCAAGTGTCAACAGCTTTTCGTCGCGAACGTAGCGGCCGAGAATGCGCGGATAGCTACCCCAACCGCGCGGGTGCGACTTGGCGCCCGACAGTGGCCCATCAGTGGCGCGCGCGCCGCTGTCAGTGCAGAAGCTGACGAAGGGTGCGCGCATCGCCGCGCGCAAATCGGGTTCGCTCATCATGAAATAAATCGCGCCGGTCTGGCCGTTGTCGGCAAGAATCAAATCGAACATTGCCTCGAGCGGCTCTTTGTTTTGCTCCGCGGCAATCTCTGATAGTCGCTTGCCCTGCATCGCCTCGAGTTCACGATTAACGACGGAACCTATCAACACGCCGGGCGCGCCGCCGCTGCCGAGGTAGATGTTTTCCCAGTCTTTCGATTCAGCAGGTATTTCCTTTTTTAGCTGCTGACGAATGCGCGGGTCGCGCAGGCGGGCGAGCATTTTTTGGGTGCCACCTTCGAGCGCCCAGGGCGGCAGGCTCGCGCTGAGCGAGGTGCTGCCGGCGATGTATGGGTAAACGTCGGCGGTGATGTCGAGTCCTTCAGCGCGCGCTTTCCGAATCTTCGCGAGCACTTCGGGCATCCGTCCCCAGTTCTTTTTGTAGGCAGTCTTCAAGTGCCAGATCTCAACCGGAATGCGCGCCTCGCGAGCTATCTGAAAAACTTCGGCGAGCGATTCGTCGAGTGCGTTGGCTTCGCTCCGTTGATGCGTGGCGTAAATCCCGCCGTATTGCCGTGCGACTTTCGCCAGGTCCACAATCTCATTCGTCTTCGCAAAACGCGCCGGGACATATTGGAGCGAAGTTGAAAGACCGAGCGCGCCGTCTTTCATGGCGGCGGCCACCAGGGATTTCATTTTTTCCAACTCTTGCGGGCTCGGCTCGCGATTATCAAAGCCAATCACGTAAGCGCGCACCTGGGTGGCGCCGACGAAGGTCGCCATGTTCACGCCGATGCCTTGTTTCTCCAGCCGCGCGAAATATTCGTCGAGCGTGCGCCAATCGATGTTCAGGTTGTAGCGCCGGTTGAAGTCTTGATCTTCCTTGATGAGCCGGTCATTCAAGGGCGCTATCGAACCGCCCTCGCCGGTGACTTCGGTGGTGACACCCATCATCACTTTGCTCATCGCACGCGGATCGATCAGCACGTAGGTTTCTGACTGGCCCAGCATGTCGATGAAGCCGGGCGCGACGACCAGACCGCGGGCGTCAATGATGCGGGTTGCGGTGGCGCCGGGGATTTTTCCAATCCGCACGATGCGATCGCCTTTGATGGCAAGATCGGCGAGGTAGCCCGCGCGCCCGGAGCCGTCAACGATGCGACCGTTCTTTATCAGCAGGTCGTATTCTGCGGCGTGGGTGGCTGTCGTGTTTGGGCTGAAAGGGAAGAGCAGCATGATCGTCAGAACTATGGCGAGTGAAACTCTTGTTCGCATTATTTCACCGGGTGGTTGGATTCGTGGAGCGCTGCATCGTAGTTGTTAGGACGCAGCTTGTCTAGAATTTACTCCTGAGGGCAGTTTGACCATCTCATTCACACCGCACTTCAGTGCGGTGCCTGTACGGCCAGAATCCGGTTTAGGAATCAATCGATCCGCCCATCACCTGGCTGAAGCCAGGTGTGAATGTTCGTTTTCACTGTCGCACAGTTGGGAAGGATGGCTTGCCTCCGCTTCTTTTTCCGAATAGCCC
>JANMVC010000668.1:0-7820 GCA_031392315.1 Pyrinomonadaceae bacterium
GGTCATCCACTGCCCTGCGGTCCAAAAGTCTTCCGGATTACGACTGATCAGATGCGGTACGGCGCGATCAATTAGCGCCTGGTTTCCCGACCCGAGGAGTGTACGTGCTGCCCCGTCGGTCATAGCCAGAGGGCAGCTGTAGATGTCGGTTGAGGGTGTGAAGAGGTAGGCGAGCGCACACTGATGCACCCGCGACAAACTGCCGTGCTTCTGCTCGTAGGCGGTGGCCACTACGCCGTAGTCAACAGCGATGCGCTCAGCCTCACGCCACAAGGGCGTCACTTCGACGTGATCGATCCGGTTGCCCCATGCGTCCCATTGTTGCAAGGTAGGCTCCTTGAGCCGGTCGGCGAGTTGCATCTGGTAAAGATCGCCACCGGCCAGCCGCCCCAGCTCCCTGAGCGAAGGTTCTATCTCTTTAAGCATTGCTTCGGGAAGAACGCGCGCTAAATACGATCGGAGGACTCTGTCATCGTCGTACTGGTTGCCGAGACTCGGGGGCGGTTGTTGGAATGACATAAAAGAGAATCCGCAGATTACGCCGATTACGCAGAACGGAAATCAGTGGGCGGTGAGATGTGGGCGATGGGCAACGGGCAGTGGGCAGCGCACATGCCGAATGTCGGGCGATTCGTGCTTGCGACGCGTAGCGTCGGAATTCACTTCAGTGGCGTAACGGAAGCTGAAGGGCGTGAGCCAGCCACATCAACACTCGACCGGCTCGATCAATTCGAGATCACAAACCGCGCGCTCGGACAATTGGATCGAAGGAAGCTGATTAGCGTAACCGACCAGATCCGCGCGCGCTTCCCTGCTGACCTTCGAGATTGATCAGCGAGCCTGCCAGAGATGGCGATCTAACTAGTTGCCGAGCCGGGCAACTGCGGATCGCAGTCAAGATTTCGTTCACACTTCCAAGTAATCGTTCGACCTGAGATCGAGCACACGTAGGTCAATTGTTCGCACGAATCGTAGGCTGACAACCTAAATGATCCCGCTGCCACTTTGTGATAAAGTGGACCTTCTCAATGCTGGATCATTCAACGCGGTCATTGCACTTGAAGAGCAAGCTCGAGCTTCGGTCAGTAATGAAAGTCTGCCGCAGCGGGCTGACGGCTGCCGTCACTCTAGCAGTATTGTTATCGCTGCCGGTCAACACACTACGGGCACAACAAGCTGGTCCGGCGACGCCCGTCGTGGTGCAGCCTGGTGCGCCGGGCCAGCCAACTCAAACGCTGCCAAGCTCGACGAGGGCCACACTGCCGCCGCGTTCACCCGCAGATGTGCAGTTCATGCAGGGCATGATCATGCATCATGCGCAAGCAGTTGAGATGACCGCGCTCATTGAATCGCATACGACGACGAAGGAGCTTCGATTGTTGGCAGCGCGAATCAGCCACTCGCAGTCAGACGAAATAAAGTTTATGAAACGGTGGCTGGCGGCGCGGGGCGAACCGATTTCGCCCGTGATGGCGGGAATGGCAGGCATGGATATGTCGAGCCACTCAAGTCATTCCATGCGTTCCATGCTCATGCCGGGGATGCTTACGGAAAAGCAAATGCAAGCTCTCAAAAAAGCAAAGGGCGAAGAGTTTGACCGGCTGTTTTTGGCTGGCATGATTCAGCACCACAACGGCGCATTGATTATGGTGAAGGATTTGTTTGACACTGCCGGCGCGGGGCAGGACGCTGAACTGTTCAACTTCGCGAGCGATGTCGATAGCGGTCAACGCGCTGAGATCAGGGTTATGCAGAAGATGTTGGCGGACCGGGAGGTCGGAAGTCAGAAATCAGAAGTCAGATGAGACCGCTCGTTCGCGACTGTTCGTGTTATTTCGTGGATCGATTCTTACTTGCCACCCAAACGATCCACGAAATCACACGAAGTTACACTAAAGTAATCACGAGGCCACCCGTGGGACATGCAGAGGATCAACTAATGAATCGACTACACGAAATCACTTGCCGTTTATTCATAGCTTTCGTTGTTACGTGCTCTTCATTTGCCGTCACGACGACTGCCCAAACACCCGCAGGTTCTCCAACGCCGTCCCAGGAGACCGGTAAGCCTTCAGACACAAAGCCGACGGAACAGGAAGCGAATCCGTTTGCTCCTGAACCAGCGACGCCGCTGCCGGCCGGAATGACTGGCTCCGACACAACCGACCCGCGCGCCAAGCTCGCTCCCGGAATGTACGACGCAGCGGAAGCATCGATGGGCCTCAAGCACGTCCTGCTTGTGAAAAAGCCTGACGCGTTTCAACTCGACGCCGCCAATCCGGATGATCCAAAGGTGCAGAAGACTCTTGGTCTACTTGGCATTGGCCCGAGTGACGCAGTGAAAATGCCTAAGCCGTTACAGTTGGTTTTTGCCCAGTTAGCTTTTGGAAACTCGGACCTGGCGTTTCAGAGCAATCACCTGTTTCAAGGAAACTTCTATGGCTTTTCTATCTATGACATCTCCAATCCGGCGAAGACCACCTTGTTGACTTCGGTGATATGTCCGGGTGGACAGGGTGACCCGTCGGTTTACAAAAACCTGCTCTTCATGTCGGTCGAGCAACCGAACGGCCGGCTGGATTGCGGCGCACAGGGATTTCCACCGAACCCTCCTCAACCCCCTAAGCCATCGCCGCCCGCGGGCCAGGAGGAGAAGCCAACCTTGCCGGCTGCGCAAAAGGATCGTTTCCGCGGCGTGAGGATTTTCGATATTTCGGACGTTAAGAATCCGAAGCAGGTGGCCGCAGTGCAAACCTGCCGCGGCTCGCACACGCACACGCTGGTGGTCGATCCGAAGGACAAGGAAAACGTTTACATCTACGTCTCCGGAACGTCTTTCGTCCGCCAAAGCGAAGAGCTGGCAGGCTGCTCGGGTGAGGCCCCAGACAAGGATCCGAATACGGCGCTGTTTCGCATTGAAGTGATCAAGGTTCCACTGGCGGCGCCGCAAGAGGCGAAGGTCGTATCGAGTCCGCGACTGTTTATGGATTCACGGACGGGCGTCCTCAACGCGCTGAACAACGCTGGCACTCATGGCAAAGACGGGCTGCTTGAGAAACCAACCGACTCCAATCAGTGTCACGACATCACCGTCTACTCAGCCATCGGGTTGGCCGCCGGCGCCTGCTCGGGCAATGGAATCCTGCTGGACATCAAAGATCCGGTGAACCCGAAGCGTCTGGACGCGGTTAACGATCCAAACTATGCCTATTGGCACTCGGCCGCGTTTTCAATCGATGGGAAGAAGGTAGTGTTCACCGATGAGTGGGGCGGCGGAATGGGCGCACGCTGCCGGGCAAACGATCCGAACAAGTGGGGCGCGAATGCGCTTTTCAATTTGAAGGACAACAAGCTGAGCTTCGCCAGCTACTACAAGTTGCCGGCCGCCCAGGGCGACAGTGAAAACTGTGTGGCGCACAACGGCTCGCTCATTCCGGTTCCCGGCCGCGACATCAAAGTGCAGGCCTGGTATCAGGGCGGCATCTCCGTGATGGACTTCACCGACGCGTCGCATCCGGTTGAGATCGCATATTTCGATCGTGGGCCAATAGATCCCAAGATGCTCGTGCTCGGCGGCCCCTGGTCGGCCTATTGGTACAATGGCCACATCTACGCTTCGGAGATCGCGCGCGGCCTGGACATTCTGGCGCTGACGCCGACGAAGTTTTTGACTCAGAACGAGATCGACGCCGCGGAAGCGGTTCGGGTGGCCGCACTCAATGTGCAGAACCAGGAAAGAATCGAGTGGCCCCGCACGTTGGTCGTGGCAAAAGCCTACGTGGATCAGTTGGAGCGCTCGCAAGCTCTGCCTGCCGATCGCGTTGCCGCTGTGCGCCAGGCAATTCAAACCGCGGAGCGTTCACGCATGAAACGAAGCGAGTTGGCAAAACTTGCGAAGCTCGCGCCGTCGTTGGAAACGAGCGCTGCCACTGCGAAGAGTGCAGCAGACTCAACCCGACTGCTGGCCCTGGCGGAGATCCTGAAGCAACCTGCGCGTTGAGCTTCGACGACGCGCCGCTTAGCGACAGCTTTTTTGATGTTTAGCTGCATCGGACAGGTGCGAGCGCCTTGCGCATTCAAGGCCGATTGGAACATCCAGAGATTGAATAAAGCTCGCGGAACAGCAGGCGCATAGAGTACACGCTTCAGCGTGCGGTGTGGGCAGATTCAAATGGGTGGAACCGGTTCAACCCAGTCGAACAAAGCGCGAAGAGGCTTCCGCTGGTCTATGGGCAAAGAAACAGCCTGAAGGCTGTACTCGGTACGCTTGGACGAAGCGATCTTCGAATCAAAAAGGACGTCTTTGTGTGCTGAGGGATTAAGAAAAATTTGGTAGCGGGGGGGAGACTCGAACTCCCGACCTTGGGGTTATGAATCCCACGCTCTAACCAGCTGAGCTACCCCGCCATTTTCTGCGACGGACAGTTTACGAGCAGGGTGCCGCTCAAGTCTACTGGGCAAAAGTGGCACGGGCGTCCCGCTCGTGAATCACGCGCAAGATGCGCGTGCCACTACCAAACCCACTGCTGGCCCACCCGCAATCGCAAACCGCGCTAACAAGTTCACTTCAACTTCAGATTGCTAACCGGCTATGGCTTGGTTTCAAGGGAAGTGGTTTGGACGTCCGTCTCTTTGCCGCCAACAGCGTTCATCCCCATGTCGCCTTTGCCCAAACTCCTAATCTGACTGCCACAAACGTTCTCGACCTTGCGAGTGTTGCTGCGGCTCAAATCCGCGTCGAGCCCATCGTCTGGCAACAACCACTTCCCGTCTGCCTCAACCACATGGCCCAGTTCATGCAGCAGCATCAAGACGCGCACCTCTCGGGTGTTTGCGGGGAAAGTTCCGACGCCATTTATTGATGGCTGGCTATCTGAAGAGCGGTGTCGATAGAAAGGCCCGTTGTAGTTGATCGACACTTTATCGAAGAGCCGGTATTTAGTTTTGGTCGTCAGGCTGGACACGTTAGTGATCGGACCCGACATCCGGATTCCTATCGAAGAGGGAAACATCTCCTTGTTTACCCTGGCCATCAGATCATCGAATACAACGACTGACTTCGAAGAGCCACCAAAGAATTCACTACACTCGTTACTGCCGTTGAGGATGCTCAAGGTGTCGTAATAGGCCTCCCGGAAAGTCTTGTCCTGCGTGATCAGAGGGGAGGGCGGGATTGCCCCGTTGAAGACGTTTGCCGAAATGGATGTGAAAGACAGCATTGCTATCGCGATTAGTAAACTGCGCAACTTCATGGAGCACCTCCTCACGGATTTTTAGAGTTTCATCCGGAGACTCATTGCTCGGTGGGTGGGCCACCTGAGAAATTTGTTAGCGCTGGTCCAACGATGGACCGACTCAAGCGCAACTGTCATTTAGCCGGATGTCATGCGGGAAGCTATACGCCTCAAAAGTTTTTGCGGATTGGGTTTTGTGATGGGTGGGCAGGTGTTTGTGACTAGTGGGCCTTACAGGTGAACTAAGGTCGCTCGATCGGATGTAACGCAAACTGTTAGTTTGCGGCTTTGTCGCTGAGGGCTGAAACGTTGGCAGCTTACGCAAACTAACAGTTTGCGCGACATAGTTTGCGTTACATAAAAAAGGGCGGCCAGCGGGCCGCCCTTCAGGTTCAACTCAATGCAGGTTGAAATCAATCAGAAGCTGTAACGGAGCTGAATGCGTCCGCTACGGCTGGTTCCCTCATTCTCGCGCGGTTGGGCAAAGTCCGGATTGAAGACATTGCCGTCAGCGAAGTAGAGGTCGTAGCTGAAACTCGGATGATTGAGCACGTTAAAGAACTCCACCCGAATCTCAAACCGATCACTTTCCCATTTTGTGAACGGGATTTTGAACGACCGGCCAAGACTCAGGTCCAGACGATCAACAAACGGCGAGCGCAGAGTGTTGCGTCCGGCCAGGCCGGTGGTGATGGTTGGATCAACGATATAACGAGCATTGGCAGGGTTAATATCGTTGCCGTTGAAGTCGGAATATCCGGTCGGTGACGTGGTGCCATTAAAAGCATTCGAGAAAGCCACGGAGTCAACCGGCGCATTCGGATTACCGATTGCCGGACGATCGTTGAAGGCATTCAAGTCGCCATTAAAGTCAGCGCCGCCGATGTACGGAGTTTCCACATTACCGGATTGAATCCGATAAATCGTGCTCAGGGTGAACCCACCGAGGAGTTTTCCCCGGATGCCTTCGTTGAAAAAGCTCGATGAGTTCCACAGTCCAGCAAACGTGAACCGATGGGGCACATCGTAACTGGCCAATGAGCGGTCAGCCCGGCGGTTGAAAGGATTCGAACCGACGCTGGTTCCGCCCGTGGTGGCAAACACCTCGCTGTTGGTGTTGTCAATGGCTTTCGAGAACGTGTATGACGCTCGATAGAGAAGGCCATTGCTGAAGCCGCGTTCGAGACGCGCCTGCAGCGAGTGGTAGTTTGAGTCGCCGCCGTTGGTGCGGACGGTGATCGAACCACGCGCCGGGTTGACGCGCACTCCGTTGATGCCGGGATTTACCTGCTCGTTAATAAACAGGTGCATCCCGCGCGAACCAACATAGGCCAGATCCAGAATGTTGCGGCCCAACAGCTCACGCTGGATGCCGACATTCCAAACGTAAGTCATCGGGTTAACCAGATTTGGATCCACGCTGTTAACTGTCGCCCGCGGATTAACCGTCGGCGTAGAAGGCAGCGACTGAGCGCCAAAGTTAGCGAGGCCACGACCGGCGTTTGGCGCAGTGGTAGTGCCGCCCAGCGAGTTCGGGAAAGTCGCCACGGTGTTGCTCAGGATGTTGTTGAAAAACACATCGTAGTTAACCGCGAGGCCGCCGCGAATGACTGTCTTGTTTTCGCCAAACAAGCGCTCGAAGAACTTTGGCGTGTAGGCAAAACTAAAGCGCGGACCGAAGTTGTTGTTGTCTCGCTGCTGCTCGACGCGCGCCAGCGGGTCTGCAAAGAGACCGCCAAACGCCGGGAACGGAGCGTTGTTTGAAACCACGCCGAAGTTCTCGTAGCGCAAACCGAGGTTCACACTCAGATTTTCGCGCACGCGCCATTGGTCGTTTACGAAGTAAGCCTGATTGGTAACGTCTGAAGTTTCAGCGCCGTCGCCGAAAACTTTGCTGGCCGTGCCGGCGGGGCCGGAGAAACCCTGGACGAAATTGCCGAGGGCCGTGAAGCCGCCGCCGCTGTTGTATGACAACGTGCCGCGCGTGTTGATCGGCACCAACTGCGTGCCGCGCTGCGCGAGAATGTCAACGCCGAAGCGGAAAGTGTGGTTGGAGATCGTGTGGGTGACGGTATCCTGAAACTGGTAATTTTTGAAATTACGTCCCTGCGGAAAGACCGCACTCAGGCCGACCGTCGAGATGCTGCCGGTGTTGATGGTGATTTGCGGTCCGGCAGTGGACAGCGCGGAATCGCGTGGCGCAAACAGCACGTCAAACGCGTTGCGTCCAAACCGAAACTCGTTTGTGGTCGAAGGCGAAAGGTTGCGCGTGTAGGCCGCATAGAAACTGTCGGCGACACCCGGCACATCCACTTCGAATCCTGGGAACTGGCCCCCAGCCACTGTTGATGGAAACTGGTTGTTGAAAATCTGATCGTTGCGCAGGTAACGGAACGACAGACTGTCCTTCATCGTCGGCGTCCAGTCAATACGCGCGATGTAGTCGTCCGTGTCGACCGGCTGCGCGCTCTGGCGAGCCGCTACGCCGAAAGGAATCAAAGTGCGGTTGGGCGTGCCAGCAGCTTCGATACCAATGTTTCTGTCAGCAGCCGGCGCGACGAACGTGTTGACGATCGCCAGATACTG
>JANMVC010000105.1:0-5068 GCA_031392315.1 Pyrinomonadaceae bacterium
TTGTCATAGAAGAAGGCACCCAAACCCACCGGTGAATCCGCGAGCGCATACCCAATAGTTTGCGGGCGGGTATTCATCATTTCGGCATAACCGAAGCCCTTGTTATAAAAAACGTCGAGTGACGCATAAGCGGCCTTCTCTACATCGGAGAACCCTGATGGCACTGGCTCACGGTTGCGGACGAGCTTCACCACACTCGGCGGCACGGTGCCTGGCATGTTGATGTGAATGCCCAACAGTCCGGCGGGTGCCTGCACTGCCATCACTTCGGAGATGATTGCCCCCCAGTCGCCGCCCTGAGCCACATAGCTTTTGTATCCCAAGCGGCCCATGAGTTCGTGCCATGCGCGACCGACGTGATCGGGTCCCCAGCCGACGTTCTTGGGCTTGCCTGAAAAGCCATAGCCCGGGTAGGTCGGCAGAACGAGGTCAAAGGCGTCTTCCGCACGGCCGCCATATGCAGTGGGATCGGTGAGCGGTCCAATCACCTTTAGAAGTTCGAAGATCGAACCGGGCCAGCCATGGGTCATGATCAGTGGTAAGGCCTTTGGATGACGAGAGCGGACGTGCACAAACTGAATGTCGACTCCGTCGATCGTAGTCACAAACTGCGGCAGGGAGTTCAGCTTCGCTTCTGCTCTTCGCCAGTCGTAGTCGGTTCCCCAATAGTGAACGAGTGCCTGGATCTTGGCGAGCTGCACACCCTGAGATTGGTCCGCGACAGTTTCACGGTCGGGCCATCGAGTCGCCACTACGCGTTGACGGAGATCGACGAGCGCTGCTTCCGAAATATTAATGCGGAAGGGGCGGATTGCTTTGTTTTCGGCCGCTGGAACCGGCTTAGCGGGGATTGCCGAACCCTCGGCATTGGCCCTCGCCAGAGTCTGCGAGTAGCAGGGAGCGGCGAGCACAAGAAGACTGAAGGCACTCGCGGCTATGAACATTGAGAAAAAGTCGAAATGAACTCTTTTAAGTTGGGTCATAGTGTGTTTTCCTTTTCGGACGCTGTCGATTGCTGAAATTTGTTGGCTCGGCTTTTAGACCAGATTGATCTGCGCGTTGATGTTGCCGCGTGTGGCTTTCGAATATGGACACGTCAAGTGAGCGGCATCCGTAAGCGCCTTTGCGACTTCGCGGTCCAATCGCGGTAGGCTGACGTTAAGTCGACCCTGGATGGTGTAAGCATCGCCGGTTAAGACCAGGTCCACTTCGGCGTCGATTGCCAGGTCGGCTGGAAGAGTAATCTTCATCTTGCTCGCCGCAATCCCCAGTGCGCCTTCGAAACAGGCTGACCAGCCGGCAGCAAAGAGTTGTTCGGGGTTCGTCCCGGTGCCCGGCTTACCGGGAACTGAATGCCTAATGTCCAGACGACCATCATTGCTTTGAGAGGCACCGCCGTCGCGGCCACCGGTCGTATGGACCTTCGCCGTGTACAGTACTTTTTCGGGCTTGGCCATTGTTTGTCCCACTTGATTCATCGTGTTCTCCTGTCGTTTGTGGCGTTGTTAATTGCGCTCAAGGCGCACTTTTCTCTCACGCGGGTTATCTCGATGAGAGTAGCCGCGCTGAGAACTTCGCAACACATTAGAAACTTTAGAATTTAGCCTAGACTTTTCTGCAGGTCGGTTGAAGGGGATTAAGAACGAACGATGATGGAAAGGACGACTACGGTACTTCGGATGAGGCGACGCCTGACTTTGTATATGAAAGCGTTAACTTCCCGAGCTCAATCCAGACTGCCTGGTATTTGGAAAGCGATTTCTCCAGGGACGATTAGAGTGATCACCGTTCCAGAGGCGGCAGAACTGTCGAGCGTGAGTTTGGCACCTATGCGGAGGGCCCGCTCGCGCATGCCTTGTAATCCGAAATGTTCGTCCTTCCCTCCGGAGATGATAACTGGGACGATGCCTTTGCCGTTGTCTTTAACGCGGACCAAAAGATCATGCTCATACCTGAGGTCGACATCCAACCGACTTGCCCCGGAGTGCATGCAAGCATTTCGGATGGCTTCATACCCGATGCGATAAACTTCATCGCGGACGATCGGGTGCATGTCTTTAGAATCGCCGACCACAGAAAATGTGGGCGCGATTGATCCATGAATCACGCATGTTTCTGTAGCCCGCCGAAAAGACGCGGCGAGATCGTTCTTCTCGGTGGTTGAGGTGCGCAAAGAATTAAGCGCCGTCCGGCCTTCGTTCACTGCCTGTCCGAGCCAGACCGATAACTTTTCCATAGCGCTACGCAGACGAACCGGATCGGCGGACTGTTCCAGCGCATCGTCAGCAACCAACTTGCTGCCTTGGATTGTTTGGAGAAATGTGTCGTGAAGTTCTCGCGCGAGTCGAGTTCGTTCAGCCAATCGCTCGTCGAAACGGGCGCTGATACTGTGTGCAATCTGCCGCACGCGCAACCTGTAGAGAACCCAGAAAACGAAGAGACCAGTGATGACGCTCAGAACGATAAACCAGTTGGTCTGATACCACGCGGGCGCGATGCTGAAATCCAGCGTTGCACCCGCTTCGTTCCAGATGCCATCGTTATTTGACGCGATCACACGAAACCGGTACTTTCCGGGCCGCAGGTCACTGTAGAAAGCCTGACGTCGTGTGCCCGCCTCCTGCCAATCCGCATCCCGTCCCTCCAGCTTGTAACGAAAGCGCACCTTCTGTGGAACTACAAAGCTCAGCGCCGTGTAGTCAATTTCGAGATCACGTGTGTGGGGAGGAAGACCAAGATTAGGGTTAGGCAAATAACTCTCGCGGTCGGCAACGATCCTCTCAATATGCACCGGCGGCGGCAAAGCATTCCCTTCCAGGTGGGCCGGATCAATCATTTGCACGACGCTTTCATTGTTGAACCACAACCGTCCGTCGGGCCCTCTGGAGGCCGCCGGCTGAAAAGAAGTGGCCGCTGGCCGGGCGCCGTCAAACACATCAAAGAGCCTCACCACCACCTTCGTGTCCTGACGCTCCCACCACGCTTGCAACTGAGTCTTGTCTATCTGAACCAGACCACACCCGGTATATAACCAGAGAGCCCCTTGAGCGTCAGACACAAGTCCATACATATCCTCACAGGGCAGTCCATTCTGAACGTTTAGCGTCCGTAGCGTTCCGTTCCTCCATCCGATTAGTCCTGAGGGTGTTACTCCCAGGATGGAGCCATCGGACATTGCGGCGACTTGGCGCACGCGAGAATATTGATCATGCGTGAACGGAAAGATCTCTAACTTCCCTTGTCGGTAGCGACCCAGATCACCATTCCCCAAGCCTAACCAGATGCCATCCGAGGGATCAGCAGCGAGGCTAATGGTGAGTGGAATTTGTGGTTCAGTTAGCTCCTCCCGAACGGCTAGATCTTGAATACGAATTAACCGCCTTGGGTCTCTCAAAGTCACCGCCCAAACATTATTGTCTCGATCTTCGGTCACCGCTACGACCGCTCCAACGGGAGTGCCGTCGCGACCCCTGATAGGGCTGAACTTTCCCTCGCTATATACGAAGAGACCATTGTCGATCC
Source organism: Pyrinomonadaceae bacterium (assembly GCA_031392315.1). GTDB lineage: Bacteria > Acidobacteriota > Blastocatellia > Pyrinomonadales > Pyrinomonadaceae > PSRF01. The sequence continues at coordinate 3,523 of JANMVC010000105.1, forward strand.
CGACCCACAGGCGGCCAAGATGATCTTCGAACAGCGAGGTCACCTGTTTCCCGGGCAGGCCGTTTCTCACCTGAAGCGAGGACATCTTACCGGCGCTAAGCGAGTCCAAAGCGCCGTGGTTCGCGATCCAAATCGAACCATCGCGGGCCGCGAGTACCGCATTAACCTCATTGCCACTCAGGCCCTGGCGGGCCGAGTAGCTGATCACGCGAGTATTACGAAAGCAATCGATACCTGCAGAGGTCGCAATCCATAAGTTGCCTTCTCGATCCTCGAAGAAACTTGTTACGGTGTCGCTCGACAAACCGTCCGCGCGGTGAAATCTGTCTACCTGTCCATCTCGAATACGGTAGACGCCCTGCTTGATCGTTCCGATCCAGAGAGAATTTTCACGGTCTACGAAAAGCGTGTTGACTTCCAAAGTGCTGCTATCAAAATCGGCCGTGACGAATGACTTCCAGGCACCCTGGATCATTTGTTGTAAACCCGCGCCCGGACCGGACCGATTCATTCCGACCCACAGAGTTCCACCCGAGGTGGACGCCAGCGCTTGCACGCCGCCCAGACCTTCGGCCGACTTCAATACAGGGGGCCTATATGTGGTGGACGAACCCGTTTGCCAGCGGGTCAACCAAGTGGAGCTACCGATCCAGAAGTTCCCCTCGGAGTCGTTAATCAGAGCAGAAGCATACGGGGTCGTAATTCCGTCCGGCTTCCCGTAACACCGGAGCTTATTATCAATAACCTGACAGAGAGGCCCGCTTTTATCACGAACTCGCGAGCGCGTGATCCAGACCGCTCCGTTACGATCTTCAACGATGGCATTGATGCGGCCGAGCGCTTCCGGGTAGTTGGTCAAGCTTCCGTCTTTTAAGCGGGCAAGATTGGTACCGGTGCCGATCCAGAGACCCCCATCCTTCCCTGCCAAGAGGGAAAATATATTATTGGAAGCCAACATTTGCTTGCCTTCCGGCGGAGCCCAGAGAACAAAGCGAACGCCATCGAAACGCACCAGTCCAGTTTGCGTTCCAATCCACACATAGCCATCCGCGGTCTGCGTAATGGCATTCGGCGCGCCGGTAAAGACTCCGTCCTGTATCCTCCAGGCCGTATGTGAATATTGGGAGATATGCTTACTCGGATCGACTGCCGAAACCGAAGTCACCAAACAGAACAACAACCAGACACAAGCCGTAAGTGATCGCGGAATGAGTAGCTTGCCTATCAAGACCAGTGAAGATTGCACTCCACTCGGCACATAGAGGCTCATATGGTGATGATTAGTGTCTTTCACATGAATCTTGCAGCCATGCCAAAATCGCAGGGCTTCCGACCAACCCCGAATGCGCTTCTGCGTTGACTGTATAGAGTCTGGCGCTGCGCTGGAACCCCAAACTCTCCAGTCACCCTCCTGCAGTTTTCTACAGTCGTTACTTCTTGCTCAGACCTGAAGCAGCCCCCGCCGAAGCGCAATCATTACCGCGTGCGTTCGATCATTGGCGCCCAGTTTGTCGACGAGGTTCTTAATGTGGAAATTGACGGTGGT
>JANMVC010000114.1:0-8114 GCA_031392315.1 Pyrinomonadaceae bacterium
ATTCACGCGATGGAGAAGGTCGTGTTTGTGATGAAGAACGGAGTGATCTATAAGGGGCGGGAGTAGTACTGCCGGGGCTAACCTTACCGTTCGATCCTAACCATTGAAAAACATGCGTCACGCGGTTAAGCTTCACCTATGAGTTTCAACGAAGTCATTGCAGAACTTCCGCGGCTTACTTTTGAGGAGCGTCAGATTCTGATTCGCCGAGCATTGGAACTTGACGATCCTCCTTTGTCAGCGGCTGATGAAGAGTTGGTCGAGGCTCGTTTGCTCGAACACCACAATGATCCGAATTCCTCAATACCCTTAAAATGAGCTAAAGAAGCGCATCCGCTCCAGATCATGAATTGGAAAGTCGTTGCACGGCCCCAGGCGGAAGACGACGTGATTGAGGCCGCAGACTGGTAGGACACTCAGCGTGCCGGTTTAGGTGATGAATTCATCGAGGAATTCGTCCTGGGTGCTTTCATTTCCAGTCCCCGGGTGATTGAGGCGCAGACCGTGCGGCCTTCCAGTCGCGAACCTGTCTGGCGTTTACCCATTCATCATACGAATCATCGTAGCCATAGTAGTGCACTCGATACTGACGCTGCCTGGCATCGATAATTCGCGCTTTGTACCAATCGCCTTCGGATCTCACTTCGACGCGTTTACTCACGTCACGGTTCGACCTTCGCTCTGCTCTTGCCAGGACCATCTGGCTCGCAAACACTCCGGTAGTTACGAACGCCGACTGTTGACCTTCGACAAATGCCATGTCGGCGCTGATGCCTTCAGCCAATTCCTGTAGCGTTATTGCTCCGTCCTGGTTTATGTCGGCGTAGGTTTTGCCCTGAAGACCGGCCAGCAACATTTCGGTAAACGTCCAGTTACCGGTAGACAGGTCGTTTTCGGATGCGGACGCGAGGCAAGCGTAAGAAATGCGACTATTCACTTCGCGGACTTCCTGCGCCAAGCTCCCGGAGTAGCAGCAATCCGCAGTCAGGAAAGCTTCCGATCCTTTGAAGTACTTCTCGATGTCCCGCACTATGGAGCTGGTGGCCCAGCCCGGAACATTCTCGCCGGCATCATAAGTTGCAAAAAATGTCGTGCGCTCGTCGTCAGACTTGTAACCGTGGCCGGTGTAATACACAAAGAGCCGATCTCCTTCTTTCGCTTGAGAAAGAAGATCTCTAAAAGCACTTCGTACCTGACGGGTCGTCGCCTGCCAGTCTTTCAGATAAACCATCCGTTCGGTGGGTACGCCCTGCGCTCTAAAGAAGTTGGCTAACTGAGCATCGCGTCGGTTTTTCGCGGGAAACGACTCGAACACATCAGAGTGTTTCCACCGCAGAGTTCCTACGATAAAAACCCAGGTCTTTTGCGGCTGCCACGCACGCTCTTCCGCAAAGGCCGGAACCGCGGCTAGCAGGCCAAACGTTGCTGAGAGGAAAAGGGCCAGGCCCAGTCTTTTAAGTGTTTGAAGTACCCGGTAGGAAGTCATAATGTTTCGGAGTTTCAATCTGGACTCGCTATCTGCCAGTTTGGCGTTGGACTCAGTTCAGCAGTGACTGCACGCGGTGCAGTCCACTTGCTGCTTCTGTAAAACCGGGCTGTTGTTCCAGAGCTTTGCCATAGTGGCGCGCGGCTTCCAGATACTTGTGGCGCTTCTCGTAGATGCGGCCGAGGTTGAAATGCGGAAACGCGTACGACTCGTAACGCGGCGCGTAGAGCGCGCGTTTGAACCAACGCACACTGCTGTAGGCGTCGCCCTTCGCTAAAAGATAACTGCCGATGTCGTTGTAAGGATTCCCCAGCGTCTCATCCACGCGGATTGCTTCCAGGCATTCCTCAATTGCGTCGTCGTAACGATTCTGAAAACTGTAGACCCACCCGAGGAAGGTGTGTGCTTCGGCGGTGGGATAGGTGGCGATGGAACGTTTGTAGAGTGTGATCGCTTCGTCGAAGTTCTCGGCGAGCTGTGCCTGATAGGCCTCGTGAAAGAGTTGCTTCGCCTCGTATTTTGCGGTTGGCGAAGCGTCGGTTTCGTAGACTTCGTTGCTCATTGGGCTCATCGTCTCATCATCGGGGCGCGCCCGCTAGCCCGACTGCGCTGACGAAGACATTGATTGCGCCCGCCCGCTAACGCAGGCGGTACTGACAGGAGTGTTCGCGCTACGCGCTCATTGCAGGCAGGATGCCTGCGCTCCCAGGTTCGCTAGCCTGCTGCCAAAGGTGGATCCGACAAGGGCGCGTCTGTGCCTAGTCGCAGTCTTTCTTTTGTTTGCGTACCTGGTCCAGGCGCTTAATGCGGCCGTCGACTACCGGCGCGATAGTTTTTTTCAACGTGATCGCTGCGCGCAGAACGTCTGAATCGAATTGCGCCTGCTCGCGCGGAATCAGCAAACGCGTGCCCTTGAAGATGGAGTACCCATCGCCGCCGTCTATCGCGAGATAGTCGTTGGTGGCGAGCGTGTATTTCTTCGCGGGATCGAGCGGCTTGCCACCCACAGTGACATTCACTACGCGCGATCCTGCCGGTCGGCTGGCGTCAAACGTGAACCTCATGCCGGACACCTGCGGAAACCGGCCCGGCTCGGCGTCTTCCGCGCTGCGGGCCACGCCGTGCTCCAACGCCTGCCGCAGCGTCGCGCCGTCCAACTCTATCTTCACTACTTTGCTCTTGAACGGAAGAATCGACAGCACGTTTCTGTTCGTCAAGTCCCCGGGCCGAATCAGCTCATCAGCGCGAATCGAACCCCCGTTCATCAAGCCCACATCCGCTCCAGTCGCGGTGCGAAACGCGTCGGCGATGAGGTTTCCCACGTTGGTTTCCTGCGTGCGACCAACAGCGCTGCGCGCATCGAGATCGACTGTGGTGCGGCCCACTACTTTCGCCAGCTCCTTCAAGATCGCTCCATACTTGCGATTGATGGCTGCGAAGCGCGGGTGATCCTTGATTTGATCAGTTACCGGAACCACTTTCCAGTCGATGCTCTCGACCGCGCCGCTCGTCTTCGAAATGTTCAGATCGATCTGACCCATCTCGCGCGCGTCCGCGGACATCTTGAAAATTGGCGCCCCGCCCGCAGACGATTCCAACAACGAATGTTCATGCCCGCCGATGATCACATCCACGTCAGCGCAACGCGCCACTTCCTTATCCTCAGCCATCGAGAGATGCGTCAAAGCAACCACAGCTTTCGCGCCGCGCGCGTGGAGTTCGGTCACCATCTTCTTTGCAGTCTCACAGGGATTGAGAAAATCCACATCGTCACCCGGCCGCGAAGCAGTTCGGGTCTCCTCCAGAGTCAGGCCGAAGATTCCCACCTTGACGCCGTCAAACTCGCGGATGACAAATGGCTCGGCATCGCCGAATGGCTTGCCGGTTTTCTTGTCGATTACGTTGGCCGCCAGCCACTTAAATTTGGATTCCTTCATTCGCTTGCGCAGTTCATCAGGACCAAAGTCAAACTCATGATTGCCGATGGCTGAGTAGTCGAGCCCGGCCACGTTCCAGGCGTCAATCATTTGCGCGCCCTTGTAAGTGATCGATTCCACCGAGGGAGAAATCGTGTCGCCCGACAGCAGGAAGAGCGTGTTAGGCGAATCTTTTTCCACCGCTTCCTTCAAGGTTAGGACGCGCGCGAGTCCGCCGCGAGTGCCCAGCTCGACGGGAGTAAACTGGTAGACGTCGTTTACCTGCAGCAGCGTGACCCGGATCAGGCAATCCGCCTTTTGCTGCGCGGAAGGGTGAACGCCGGCGAGCTGAACGAAGCTGAACGCGAGGATAAACGACAACACAAGACGTGGCGTGGTGCGATTGAGTTTCATGTTTTCTCCAGAGTGATTGGTATGCGGTACTCGATGAGTGAATTATACTCAGCTCACATGGCGTCAGACGAAACAATTTTCCTGACCGGGTTTCCCGGATTCATTGCGAGCCGGTTGCTGAGGCGTTTAGCGCGGGAAGGCGGGCGCTTCCTCCTGCTGGTCCAGCCCGCGCTGGCCGCCCGCGCTCACGAGGAACTGAACAGCATCGCTGCAGAAACGAACCGGTCGTTGTCCGATTTTACGGTTGTGCAGGGTGACATCACGCAAGCCAATCTCGGAATGTCGGGAGCGGATCTCGACCGCGCCGGTGTCGAAGCAACTACCATCTTTCATCTCGCCGCGGTCTACGATCTGGCAGTCTCGCGCGAGCTAGCCATGCATGTGAATGTCGAAGGCACTCGCAACGTCAACCAGTTTGCCCGTTCGCTGCCGCTGCTCCGCCACTATCACTACGTTTCGACTTGTTACGTTGCGGGCAGGCGCACCGGCGTTATTTTGGAAAATGAACTTCGACACAGCGCCGGCTTCCGTAATTACTACGAAGAGACAAAGTATCTGGCGGAGGTTGAAGTCGACGCGCTGAAATCCGAGCTGCCGATTACGATTCACCGGCCGTCGGTCGTTTGCGGCGATTCTAAGACGGGTGAAACGGCGAAGTATGACGGCATATATTATTTGATCCGCTACCTGTTGAAGTGGCCGTCGCTGCTTTCCATTCTCAACATAGGTAACAGCGTCGTCAGTCTGAATTTAGTGCCGGTGGATTTTGTGGTGAATGCAATGACCGCTCTGGCGCGGGAGCCAAAGGCGATTGGCAAGACCGTGCAACTAGCCGATCCAACTCCACTAACCACTCGCCAACTCTTCAACGAAATCGCCCGCCAGCTTGCCGGTTGGCAATCACTCGCCACGCTGCCTGCATCCGTCGTCGAGTCGTCGCTGATGCTGTCAGTTTCGCCTCGAGTGACTGGCTTACCGCACTCGGCAGTTCCGTATTTTTTCTTGAAGCAGACTTACGACACCGCCGAGTCAACCCAGATGCTTGCCCCACACGGTATTTCCTGTCCGCCTTTCCAAAGCTACGTCGGCGCGATTGTTGACTACGCAGCCGGGCACCCCGTGATCTAAGTAGCCGACCGCGAGGTTAGCCAACTGCCTGTCCAAGCTGCCTTGCTATCAACAGCAGAAGGTAAAGGCTCAACGCGGCGGCGCCCAAAGCCAGGCCAATCAGCAACAGCATTATCAAGCCGACAAACAGCCAATCGCTTAGTTTTCCTTCGCGCGCTTCGCTGGCGGAAACAGTTGCTCGCTCGCTGAGCAGCGTCACGTTTCGCTGATTCGATTTCCACCAGGCGTCGAAGACGTCACCAACCAAAGGCAACGAGCCGACAATGTAATCAATGCCGAGGTTCAGGCCCATCCGAAGCAACGTTATTTTCGGAACGCGATAGCGCACCGCCGAGGCGAGAATATAAAAAGACACGAGGGATGTGGCCGCGTCTCCAAAACCGGGAATCAATCCGACCAGCGCGTCCAGACCCAGCCGCCAATTAAGGCCGGGGATCTTGATCAGATCGTCCATCAGCCAGCTCAAGCGCTCGAGGCTTTCGTCAATCTTGACCGGGCGCGTCAGTTTTTGGTTTGGCTTTTCCTGCATGAAAGTGTTTGCCCGATTTAACTGCCTTCACTGTGACCGCGGGCGCCCTCGCCCGCAATGAGGGGCGAAGCGCGAACACTTTAACGGCGGGGACAGGCAGGAATGCCTGTCCTACTCAGCGAATGCGCGTCATCTGTTGCCAGAAGAATTTACCTAAACGGGCGAAAGCGCTCAGCGCTCCCCGATCGCCACCTTTCGGCGGGGGCTTCGGCGGTAGCCCCAGAGACATTGCTAACTCCTGATCGGGTTTACCAATGTCTTCGTCGCCCTTGCGGCTGGCGAGCCAGCGATCAAAGGTACGTGCGACGACCCGCCTTTGTTCGATTGGAGCTTCGGCCACCAACGCCCCGCGTAAATCATTGAGTTCGGCGATCTCAAAAAGGTTCGCCCGATAATAATTCCGAATGGCCGTTAGTAATTTTTCAGCGCCCAGTAGCTGCTGCAACTGCACGAACATCAGCGCGCCTTTGGTAGTCACCACCGCCGTATACTGGAAAGAGTTTTTGTAATCGCGCGAGGGACGGTTTGCGTCCATGTCGTCGCCGCCCAACGTCCGATAGACGCGGTAAACTCCTCGCAACTGATCTTCAAGCACGGCGGCGGCTTTCTTTTCGCCATAGAGTTCCCTGAAGTATTCCAAAGCCGACCAGCTCGCCATCGCTTCGTCCAACACAGCCTCGCGCGCCGGATCGTTGCCGACCGTCCCGCCCCACCATTGGTGGGCCACCAGGTGGGCTACGCTCCATTCCAGGCTCTCCTCTACCGCCGGCCGCTGCTCCCGAATTAGCCCGGGCAGGTTGCGCATCGAAGGCGAATCGAAATCAACATAGAAGGCGCTGGCGATTACATTCAGCCCGGCGAATTCAGTGCTGCCGAGACCTGCGGTAAGCGGAGCCTCCGCCAAGGTGATGGTTTTGAGCGGCAAGGGTCCGAACCTGGCGTTGAAGATTCGCAGTGAATCGCCGGCCATTGTCAGCACGCGCTTGCCCATGCGCTCGTGCTCCGAAATAAAAACGGACCTGACCGTCGTGTCTCCGACCTGAATCTGCTCCGAACGCAAATTGCGACCAGCTACAATTGCAAAGTCTCGCAGATTACTTGCCGACAAACTGACGGCTGAGTTTCGCGTTTGGCCGTTAACTCTGTCGCCAGCATCGCGCGCGAGCTGACTCGAGTCACCGGCGCCGGCCGATGTGAACACAGAAACACCGTCCTCAGCCGTGACGATAACCTGGTAGTCCGCAACCTCGTTGAAGATTAGGTCGCCCACCCCGGGTTCAACTTTGCGTACCCATTCGTTTCCGTTGTGTACTGCCAGCACGGGATAGGAAGTGCCCAGCAGCATCACCCCGCGACAACGAAAATTCAGATCCCGCGCTCGCCGCATTTCCCGTTCATCGCGAAGCGCGGCGCTGATTTGCTTCACCACGTGCGCGGTCAGACTCGTTTCGTCCGGGTCCACTTCGGGCACGCTACCCTTAAAGACGACCACTACCTCGGTTGACTGACCTGTGGGAACTGGCTCACGCAGACTAACTCGCAGCGTTGTGCCTTGATCGTCCGTCGCAAAGACCAACGGCGTGTTCGTCGCCGACCGCACTTCGGTGATCTGAATTCGGGGTTCCTCGGCGTCGAGAGACGCGGCGCTGGAACCAACCGCAGATCCAGGCGTCTCAAGGCGCAGGTTGGAATAGAGATGAAAATAAAGAAAGGACGACGACTGATCGCTGCGATTGACCCAACGCACGCGTTCGGAGCCGGTGTAGGTGCGCGCATCGAAATTGATCGCGAAGTTGATCTCGTAGCGGTTGCGTTCAATGGCTCGAACTTGTCGCGGCTGGGCTTGGGTCAGCGCCACAATCGTCAGGCCTGCGACCACGATCGCCAGGATACGACCCACGAAAGTACACCAAGAGACACGAAGCTTTCGTGTTGATTGGGGTGATTTCATGGATCGTTGTCTCGTCATTTGGTCGAAACAGAATTCGCGAACTTCTCTGCGCTACCGTACGCGCCGCTTGGTTTCCTTGACGGAAACTGAACGAATAACATCGCCGCGAACGATGTTGTCCACCACGTCCATGCCCGCGATCACTCTGCCAAAAACAGTGTAGCCGCCGTCGAGATGCGGCTGCCGCGCATGGGTGACAAACCATTGCGAGCCGCCCGTGTCTTTGCCCGACAAAGCCATGCCGACAACGCCGCGTTCAAATGGCACTTCGTTTATTTCGCAACGGATGGAATAGCCTGGCCCGCCGTTTCCCTCGCCGCGCGGATCGCCACCCTGGATTACGAAGTTTGGCACCACGCGATGAAATGTGATGCCGTCAAAATAACCACGCTTGGCAAGCTGAACGAAGTTGTCCACGTTTAGAGGTGCGTCTTCGGGCAACAGCTCAATTGTGAACGAGCCTTTGCTGGTGGAAACGACCGCCTGGATTGCTTTACCTATTCGGGCGATCGCGCGTTCGTAATCGGCTCTGGTATTTCGCGTTTGCACAGTGCCGATCCGCGACGCGAAATCACCAGCGCCAGTGGATTTCAAAGAGGCAGCAGCTTTGCGACGGACTAAGTGGTCCGACGAATTTAGTGCAGGCATAATCGCCAGGTTTGCGTTTCTGTTCTTCTGTTTTCCGAGCGC
>JANMVC010000129.1:0-7554 GCA_031392315.1 Pyrinomonadaceae bacterium
CTCACCTTCGCCGCCCGCATTCACCGTAGACAGATCCAGTTCTCCGGAGCCATTGGACGAAGGGCTGCCCGTTTCTGGCTCGCTCGCTTCGATGCGAGGCGCATCCGGCGCAGCGCCTTCATCAGAGCTGGCCAGGTGGTCGAGAATCTTCTCCGCGATTTCGCCGACCTCTTCCTGGGAAGCAACCTCTTCGAGGACTGGATTCTCGAGCAACTGCTGCTGAATCAGATCAGTCAGCTCGAGCGTAGTCATCTGCAACATCTCGATGCGTTGCCGCAATTGCGGCGTCAGCACGAGTCGTTGCGAGAGGCTGGTGGTTAGTTTAAGAGACATTTCTCAGATCAAAAGGAACGCGAATTATTCGGCTGCTGATTATTTTGCGACTGGCGCGGGGGAATTATACTCGATTCGCAGTCGTTTGCGCGCGCTCGATGGGCAATCGATTTCACATGCGGAATTTATCACCAAGATAAAGGCGTCGGACCTCGGCATCTTCCGTCAATTCGCGCGGCGCGCCGGAGATAAATATTCGACCATCGGCCATAATGTAAGCCCGGTCGGTAACTCCCAGAGTCTCTCGAACATTGTGATCCGTGACCAGAATTCCGATCCTGCGATTGCGTAAATAGAGTATGACATTTTGAATGTCATCGACTGCTTTTGGATCGATACCGGCGAAAGGTTCGTCGAGCAGAATAAACTGCGGATCAGTGGCCAGCGCCCGCGCGATTTCCGTTCGACGCCGTTCGCCGCCGGAAAGCTGGTCACCCTTGGTATTGCGCACGTGGGCGATGCCAAACTCTTCCAGCAATTCTTCCAGTCGCGTTAGCCGTTCGCGCCTGCGTAGCCCCATCGTCTCCAGCACTGCCAGAATATTTTGCGCGGCAGTCATCTTGCGAAAGATCGACGGCTCTTGCGGCAGATAACCCACGCCCAACCTGGCTCTCAAATACATCGGCAGACGAGTAACATCGCGATCACCGAGACTGACCGTCCCCGCGTCAGGACGTTCGAGTCCAACGATCATGTAGAACGTCGTCGTTTTCCCGGCGCCATTGGCCCCCAGCAAGCCAACGACCTCGCCTCGTTCCACGTGCAGGCTGACATCGTCCACGACCCGACGTCCGCCATAACTCTTTTGCAGATGAGCCCCAGACAGAGCAGTCTCAGAAGGCCGCGGCGCCGTCGGTCGAGCATTCGCCGCCTCGATTTCCGGCTGAGAAGTGTCTGCGGTTTCTGTCGGAGTAATCATTGAATATTTATCGGGAGCTGGTGCGCAAACAATGCGGCCGACGGGTTTTAAGGCTTCCTCACTTTGTGTGTGGATCGCACGCGACCGGGAGATTGTGGACCGCGCGCGTCGTCGGCCGTCACTCTACCGTCCAGCATATTGAGGGTCAAACGGCCGCCTTCAGTGCTTCCCTTTTCTGTATCTTCCACTCTCGCCGGATTACCTTTTAAGACTGCAACTTTGCTGGCCGTGGTGTACTCGACCCAATCCCCAGTACCTTTTCGGCCTGGCTGAGTTAGAACCACGTTGCGCTGGGCCACCGTCTTTTCAACTTCGCTCGAGTCCTTGTAAAGATAGGCGTCAGCTACACCGCCCGTAACGCGATCGGTTTCCTGGCGAATATCAACATCGCCTTCATAGTGCAGCGTGCGATTGGGATCGGAATAAGACATGAAGTTTGAAGTGGCAAAAACCGGGACCACCGAGTTGCCGGTGGCAGTGCGTCGCGCGTTGTAGACCTGACTCTGCACGCGACCGTTCGCGTCCATCTTCTTTTCGTTCATGTAAATCGTCAGCTTGTCTGCGCGCACGAAATTGTCGTCCTGCCACGCACGCGCATTGCCGGTGTAGATCGCCACCCCGCTGCCCTGATGAAACTCGCCGCGGTCGCTAACGATGTAAACCGGACTCTTAACTTTTGAAAACGGCACGGCGCCGTTTGTTTGCTCCTGACTGTAATAGGTGGTTGCGGTCTTTCCGCGACTGTAGGAAATGTCACTTGCCAGATTGGAATCCAGCTCGATCGCTTTTGTACGTGCGCGCGCATCCCACACCGTCGGTTCGCCGCCGCGCAGGCGGATCGTTTGGTCATCGGCCGTGTACGAAATATTTGTCGCCACGCCGTTTCGATCGTTCTCATTAAACTTCGCGTCCCCCTGGGCGTCGGTGCGTTCAATAGCCTGCGTTCCTTTTGCAAAAACCGCGCTCATCTTTTGCGAGGTCAGCACGCGAGTGCCGCGATCCTGCGTCTTTTGTACCGGCTCGATGACCGCTTTGGCGCCGCCAGAGGCGGTGAAAGTACGGGCTAGGTTTCCGGCTTCAAAGAAGTCGCAGTCGATGCGCGGCGCCGTCAGAGTTTGGTAGTCAGCCTTATCGTTTTTCACTACCGGCTCCACAAATAGCTCGGCGTTGCCCACGGCTTCGGCTTTATCGAGGTCGCGGCCATTGACGCGCCAGATTAGCTTTACTGCATCCGCCGTTAATCTCTTGTTTGCCGCGCGCGGATCGCCCGCTTTCGACTTGGGCGCCGCAAGATTGACGACCGAGCGGCCTTCAGTGCGCATCAGTTTCATCAGGCTGCGATCGCCCTGGGCCTGAAACATCACCTCAATCAAGCTGGCGCCCGTCAACTGCAAATCAGAATCCGCGTCCAGCGTTTTCGCTGACGCTTCGCGCATGGCGTAGCCCTTTTCGATTTGCTGATCCTTATCGAAATAGAAATCCATGTCGACAGATCTCACCTCGGCGCTGCGGCCTTCCTGCATCGAACGCAGGTAGGAGTTGCCGCGTATCTCCACCTTTTGCACCTGCTTCTTTTCAGTCAACACCGCATGGAGATTGTCGCCGCTTAAGAGATCGCGATCCTGCTCGGTAGTTACTCCTCCAGAGAAAGTAAGCTTTTGCCCTTCCTGCTCAAATACCGCGTGCGCCGCTCTGATCGTTACCGGGCGCGCGCGCGACGATGGCTTGCCCTTCGGATCCTTCAGCGCCTCGGGCGTGACGGTAATCTCTACATCCTTCTTGAGCTCGAGCTTCTTACTTTTCGACTCGACCACCGCGCCAGTGGCATGGCCGGAAACATTTTCGCGCTCAAATGAAACAGGCGCATCAGTTTGGGCCACTTCGCTATCTTTGGTGGCGAAGTTGTAAGCAATCAACTCAGTATTCACTTTCAAGGCATCCTTGGTTTCAATCTTGACGCTGCCCTGGAAAGTGAGAATTGAATTGGCTTGATCGTAGATTGCCTTGGTGGCTGTGATTTGATCGGGCTTATCGCCGACTGATGGGTAAACGGAAAGATTCACCTGATCGAGCTCATGATGTCCGTCTGAAAAAGTGACGTCGCGCGCGGCGCGAATCCAGAGATAAAGTCTGTCGTCCTTCATCATCCGCTGCTCATAGCCTTCGATGATTCCGGTGATCTCTTTTGATAGCTCAGGAGTTTCTGATTTGAGTCGGAAGGGCGTGTTATTGCGCAGCCGATAATAGGAAACTGCAACAAAGACGAGCGCGGCAATCAGAACGAGCAATGCGCCAGCACGCACCACCAGCGGGGCCCGCGCGCGCAAGCCGATAGCAAAAGCTCGTTTTCTGTTGATCTCCTGCATGGCTAAATAGCAGACAGCAAACAGTAAACAGTCAACAGCCGGAATCTGTTAGTGACAATGATGGCGATATGACGGCCCATTGTGGCTCTCTGCTTCTGCGTCCTGCTGTTTGCTGTTTGCTGTTTACTGATTGCTCGCCCTCACATCCTGCACCGACAACTGCAAAAACGTTCCGCCGCCCCAATTGCTGGTTTCAACGGTGTAGGCCAGGTCAACAGAACCCTTCAAAACGGCCGCGTGTTCGGCCCCATTCCACCAAATTGTTTCCAGCGGACGGCCTTTTGGCCCGGCGACAGACATTTTCAGATGCCGTTGTCCAATTAAACGTGGTTCCGAGAGGATGCACAAGTTGCGGGCCTGGAATACTGGGCGGGGATTGCCGGCGCCAAAAGGCTCCAGCTTCTGCAATTCGCCCACTAGCTCAAAAGTTATCTCCTCAGTCGGCAACTCGGCGTCAACATAAACACACGGCTGCAGATCTTCCTCGCTCAAGCAAGCGCCCGCGTGGTCATTTAGCCTGCGGCGAAGTTCCGATATCTGATCGGGTTTGATTGTTAATCCGGCAGCATGAGAGTGGCCACCAAACTTCTCGAAGAGATCGGCGCACGCGGTCAGCCCATTCAGCAGATGATAGGGCTCGATGCTGCGCGCTGACCCATGGGCCACCCCGCCTTCCGAATCGATGGATAGCACCACGCACGGTCGGTTTACGCGTTCAGCGATTTTGGAGGCCGCAATTCCAATCACGCCGCGGTGCCAACCCTCGCCCGCAATTACCGCGACGTAAGAATCCGCGCGACTGGTTTCAACTCTTTCCAACTCCGCGATTGCCAGTTCCACAATCTGACGCTGAACTTCCTTCCGTTCCTGATTCCGCTCGTCGAGGTGCTTCGCCAAACGACGCGCCTCGACCGCGTCCCTGGTGCTAAAAAGTTCGACCACTGCGCGCGCCGCATCCATCCTGCCGGCAGCATTTATTCTTGGTCCAAGCCGAAAGCCAATGTCATAAGCAGTCATGCCGGCGCCATCGCCGCATCCTGCCACCTCCATCAGAGCGCGCAGTCCGGGATTAGTAGCTTTGGCGAGATCCTTTAGACCGAGCGCGACAATCGTTCGATTCTCGCCCGTCAACTTAGCCACGTCCGCCACGGTGCCGATCGCGACAATCTTCAAGAACGCATTGATGTGCGATTCCCTTCCCCGCGCGCGAAAGAGCGCGGCCACGAGTTTGAAGGCAACGCCGACACCCGCGAGAGTCTTGTCGGGATAGTTGCAACCAGCCTGATTTGGATTCAACACCGCGAAGGCCGGCGGCACTCCTTCACCTTCGTCCGGAAGATGATGGTCAGTGATAATCACATCGAGACCGTTATCGCGCGCCCAATAAAGCGGTTCATGGGCGCGGATGCCACAGTCCACGCTGATCACTAATTTGTAGCCCTCAGCGAAAGCCCGTTCGAGCGCATCCTGCCGGATGCCGTAGCCTTCTGTGAATCGGTGCGGCACGTGGTATCCGGTGCGCGCGCCCAGTAGGTTCAAAGCTCGAAGCAGAACAGCCGTTCCGGTCGTGCCATCCACGTCGTAGTCGCCGTAGACCAGGATCGGCTCGCCAAGATCAATCGCCCGCAGCAAACGCGCGACTGCCTCGCCCATGCCGAGCATCAGATATGGATCATTGAGCTGATCGTAGGAGGGATTAAGAAAACTCCGCGCGGACATCTCATCGCGGCACCCGCGCGAAATGAGCAGCGACGCGACGACGGGCGAAACATCTAAAACGCGAACGAGCGCAGCGACTTCCTGCGCATCCTGCTCGCGCCGAATCCAACGTTTGGCTTTCATGTGAGGCCTGGCAATTCGTTCAGACTGCTTTCGCAACTGCTATTCAGCAAACCATCCATCTTCGTCGAGTAGCTTAACACCAATCCGCTGGCGGCCATCAATCTGATCGGTCCACACGCCGTTAACCTCGGCATCCAGTTCGCGGCCAAACGGCGGCGTCAATTTTACCGCGGCTCCGACTCCGATCTCGGCGTCAAGAATAATAGTCGCGCCGCCGCGGCTGATCTTTATCGCCTGCGCCTTGATATTGAAAGCTTCGCCGGCCGACGTCTTTCCTTCTACTTCAAGCGCAAACTCGACGGGGACTCTGGGGTTGCGCGGCCGCTGGGAGGGCACAGTCGCACCACGGGGATTCTCTTCGTTCATCTAAACTCACCGCCCTTTGAAAATAGTTATTTGAGTTGACTCAATATTGGGTACAGCAGGAGGAGGGAAGGGCAGAAACTAGTTTACCCGAAGCGGTAAACTTTTTGGTAGCAGTTTTATTCTGGAATTTGTTCGAACTGATTCCAGATAATCCATCAAGGCCCAGTAGAGAGGGCGTGCTTCCTAGTCCATTGTCGTCCGAGTTGGGATCCGTCGCTGCCGCTCGTTCGTCTACCCAGCATCCGCGGTGATATACCCGCCGACGAGCGCGCCAATGATCGCCACACCTACCACCACCCGGTAAACCACAAACACTCCGGTTGAATGTGTTCGCAAGAATCGCAGCAGAAACCAAATTGACGCATAGCCCACCAATCCCGAAACGACGGTAGCTACAATCAACGGCAGATAGGTCCCGGCCGGAAGCTTATTCATTGCCTCCCTCATTTCCAGCATTCCGCTCGCGGCAATCGCGGGAATTGAAAGGAGGAAAGAAAACCTGGCTGCCGTCTCGCGCGTAAGGCCAGCGAAGAGTCCGCCCATAATCGTCGATCCCGAACGGCTCGATCCTGGTATTAATGCCAGCACTTGCGCGAAACCAACCGCCAGAGCATCGCCGAGTCCTAACTCGTTCATCGAGCGCTTCCGCTTCCCTACCCATTCAGCAACCGCCAGCAGCAGTCCCACCACAATCATCATCGTCGCAATGACCCAAAGGTTCTTGGTGAAGGTGCCTTCAATCTGTTTCTTGAATACCAGCCCGACAATGGCAACCGGCAGCGAGCCAATGATCACCAGCCAACCTAACCAAGCTTCGGGCGATAGCCGCACACTTCCGTCCACGCGATTCCTGCCCGTGAGTATTGCAAAATGATCCTGCGCAAAGGCGCGCGTGATGTTGTAAATATCTCCGCTGAAATAGGTGAGCACGGCGATCAGAGTGCCGAGTTGGATCACTGCGATGGTTGCCGTGGTCTGTTCAGCCGTGAGCATTGGGTCGACGGCGCTGTAGAGTCCAACCAGCCGCGCGGCAAAAACCAGATGCGCGGTTGAGCTAACAGGAATGAATTCAGTTAGTCCCTGGACTATGCCCAGGATGATGGCTTGCAGAATGGTCATTACTCAGTTGTCAGTGGTCGGTTGTCAGTGGTCAGTGGTCGGTTATTGGTTGTCAGGTTGTTCGTTCTCAATTGTTCCTTACTGACCACTGATCACTGACCACTGCCCCCCTACTCCCGAAATGAATTTTTTCGCGAAATCCAATCGTACATCCAGATCGGCATGATCATTCCCGCGCGAACAATCGTCGCCAGTTGCCAGGGGAATGAATATGATTTCTTCCGTTGCTCAATCGCTCCGACGATCTTCTTCACCGCGTCGTCCAGCTCCATCAGAAAAGGAAGCTGGGCCTGGCGTCCGGCAGTCAGCGCGGTCTTGATGAAGCCCGGATGAATGATGGTCACAGCGATTCCGCGCGGTTCCAGGTCAAGCCGAAAACTCTCGAAGAACGCGGACACAGCAGCCTTGCTGGCGCAGTAGGCGGCCGACTTCGGCAGTCCGCGATAGGCGGCGAGGCTGGAGATGACAACCAGATGTCCCTGGCCGCGCGCAGCCATTTGCGGCACCACCGCAGTCGCGCTATTCGCTGCGCCAATGACGTTGATGTTGATTACTTCGGCAACCTCATCGCCGGTCAATTCCGCCGCATGCTTCGTTGGCCCAATGCCG
>JANMVC010000165.1:0-11172 GCA_031392315.1 Pyrinomonadaceae bacterium
GTGCCGAGCGGCGCGGCCGCACCAACCCCGAGTAACTCGGCCACAGTCGATCCATGTCCGGAGTGCAAGAAGAAGGCGACGCCGCGACGTCGGCGAGGACGCCGGGACTAGGCCGCAACCAAAAGACTCGCGTCAGGTAAAATGACGCGACGACTTCCGAACCGGGCGATGTGTCTCCCAAAGAGAGCATCGCCCGCTTCGCGTTTTGCTAAAGCAATTAAAAAAAACAAATCTCAGTGATGCCTGCAGGCATCGAAGCCAAGTACTAAAGTTGCGCGATACAAATGAACCAAATTGTATTAAACTTGCAATATGCCCTCGATATTCTCGCAATGCCCGGTTGCGAGATCTACAAACGGTCCGTTAATTTGAACCATGAATAATAAATTCCCGAAGCTGATTCTTATTCTCGCAATACTGGCTGCGGTTCCCATGCAGCTTATGGCCATCGACTCGCCGGAGGATTCAGTTGGAAGTGCCATGGCAGATCCGGCGAAGTACTCGCAGGACTGGCGCGCCAATGGCCCGCCAGGAGGAGATGTGCGTAGTCTGGTTGTCGATCCGAGCAATCCAGACCGGCTCTATTTTGGCACGTTGGACGCGCAGATATACACATCCGGGGATGGCGGCAGGAGTTGGGAGTTTCTTTACGACTTCAAGCGTCCGAAGCTTTTCGTAGATCGCATAATTGTCGACCCGCGCGATTCAAAGACGCTTTACGTTGCCACACATCGGCACACAGACGCAGGTGGATTCTTTAAGTCTACTGACGGCGGTCGCAAGTGGCGGCAGCACCCCCAGTTGAAGAATGAAGCCCTGCATTCGCTGATCCAATCCAGTCTAAATCCAAACGTATTGATTGCCGGTACTTTTCATGGCATGTACCGCTCAGACGACTCAGGCGAAACTTGGAAGCATTTGCCGACTTCAACCACCCCTGGCCTGGAGCACGTTCACTCTGTCGCAATCGATCCGCGTACAACGAACACTATCTACGCAGGAACCTTCCACCTGCCTTATAAGTCTACCGATGGCGGGCAGACTTGGAAGAGCATTAAGAACGGTATCATCGACGATTCAGATATTTTTGCCATTGATATCGACCCGCGCGACCCTAATCACGTCATCATGTCGGCGTGTAGCGGTATCTATGAGTCGAAGGATGCCGGTGATAGCTGGGGTAAAGTAAATGGCATTCCTTCTCAGTCGCGCCGGACGCGGGCAATCTTGCAGCACCCGTCGCTTGCCGGTCTCGTCTTTGCCGGAACTACGGAAGGGTTTTGGCGTTCCGATCGGGGCGGTCACAAAGACTCGTGGATGGTGACCACCTCGCGTCAACTCGAGATTAACTCGATTGCCGTCCATCCTTCGCGGCCGCAGACGATCTATATTGGGACAAACAACTATGGCGTGATGGTCTCGAATGATGGCGGAAAGAATTTTCTGCCTACCAATGGCGGCTACAGCGGCCGGTTTGCGAACGCCATAGTCGCGGATCGAGAAATGCCGAATCGCGTCTATGCGGCCACCATCAACACCACGACCGGAGGCGGATTTCTTTTTCTTAGCACTGACAATGGCGCTTCCTGGCGGCCTTCCATGCGCAGCATGCCGCCCCGGTTGATTACCTATTCAATTCTCCAGGATGCGCGCGACGCAAACCTCATTTATTTGGGCACCAACCTTGGCGTTTATAGATCGCTTGATCGAGGGGTTAACTGGGCTCCCGTCTGGACAGGCTCGAAGGCCACGTCAGGTAAGAAGAGGAGCGCCCCGCGCGCCCCACAGAGCGCCACCTCGCGGAATGCTTTGGAGGTGACGCGCCGGGCCCAACACGCGCTCAACGCGGCGGGTTACGATGTGGGCGTGCCGGATGGCCAGGCAGGGAAGATGACGCTCAACGCTCTTAAGAGATTTCAAGCAGCTCGCCGGCTTCCGGTGAGTGGAAAATTCGACGAAGCTACGCTGGCAGAGTTAGGAGTCAAAGGCGGACTCGCGGGCGACCAGCCAGCGGGGTTGGTGGTGCTATCTGATGCCGTCAACGCGTTAGTGCAAACCGTAGACTCCGGCAGTCAGCGTCCGATTCTCTTGGCCGCCACGAACAAGGGCTTGTACAAGAGTTTTGACCCGGCCAAGGGGTGGGAGAAATTAACCTATACGTCTGGCCTCGATCCGCGAACAACCTGTGTCACTGTAGACGTCAATCGTCCGGAAACAATTTGGGTGGGCACCGCCTCATCGGGCGTGCTGGTTACTCGTGATGGCGGAAAATCATGGCAGCGCGTTGCGGGAGTGCCTAACGAAGCGCCGATCAATGCAATTGCCTGGGACACGGGCCGTCCGAATTATATGTATGTGGGTACCAAGCAGGCTTTTTATAGGTCGCAGGACGGCGGCGCGACCTGGAATCGTCGCGGGGGCAATCTTCCGTTTGGAGACTTCACAAGTATTCTGATCAATCCGCGCAATAGCGACGAGATATTTGTTGGAAACGCATATCAAACAGGCGAAATCGGTGGCGGCGTGTATCGAACCCTAAATGCTGGTTCGACCTGGGCGCGCATCGACCCGAAGGAAAACCGCCTGCCGAGTCAACGGATTTGGGCTCTGGCATTTGATCCCCGTGATCAAAACACGCTCTTTGTAGGTTCTCACTCCGCCGGAGTTTACGTAGTGCCTCGAGGCTCGGACGGAGCATTGGCCACGAGTCAGTAAAACCAGAAGCTGAGATTGGCGCACCGGCTACTTCCGCTTAACGGGCCGCGCTCGGGTGCTGACCATGTGCAGCACCTTGACATGCGCTTGTTCAGCCGTGTACATTGCGGGCCTACCCGGTAAGCGGCTGGTGAGTGTCGGAGCAAGCGGGTGACTACGGGCGTCGGAAATCGAAACACATAAAACCTCCTTTTCCAAATCTAAACGGCTCGCATTCCTCGCAAGCTTCAATCCCGACATTTCGCCAAATCCAAGAATCAAGTGTCGCGCAGGCGCTATCCATCAGGCTGTTGGATAATGCAAACTGGGCGGGCTTAGGATCATGATCCAAGGGCGGTGAATCTTTCCGGGGACTGTTAGAGGAGTTTGCATGGCTAGTGAAGAATCGAAAATAACCAACCAAGAAACCAACGAAGACAATCCTTCAATAAACGAACTAGAAGCTGCGCCGCCGACGGCTCCCGCGCCAGCCCCACCGGAGCCCGTGGCTGCGGTAGCCGCTGAGCCCGCTCATGTCGATGACGACGACGACGACTCGCGTGTATCCGGCGACGTCGACTTCGGTCAACTGCTCGATCAATTTGAGCAGGAACAGGCATCGCTCCAGGAAGGCGAAGTTGTGCGCGGCACTGTGGTCGGGATCAGCGAACGCGGTGTAGTGATCGATTTTGGGTATAAGTCGGAAGGGATCGTGAATCCTGCCGAGTTCACTGAAAATGGCGTGATGTTGGTTAAAGCGGGCGATGAAGTTGACGTGCTCGTGAAGAACATGGAAACCTCGGATGGCCTGCCCATCCTGTCGCGCGCCGACGCTGTTCGCATGAAAGCCTGGGACGATTTGGAGACGTCGTATCGCGACGGGACAAATGTCAAAGGCCGCGTGATAGAGCGAATTAAGGGCGGTCTGCGAGTTGATATTGATGGCATCGCGGCCTTCCTGCCAGGCTCCCAAGTGGATGTTCGTCCGGTTCGCAATCTGGATTCGCTGCGAAATCAGGAGATCGAAGCAAAGGTAATCAAGCTTAATCGCAAGCGATCGAATGTCGTGCTTTCGCGCAAGGCCGTGCTCGAAGAAGAGAACGCCGGCAAGAAGGGCCAGACGCTCGGCCACATCGAAGAAGATATTGTCATCGAAGGCCAAATCAAAAACCTCACGGAGTATGGTGCGTTTGTGGATCTGGGCGGAGTTGATGGCCTGTTGCATGTGACTGATATGTCGTGGGGGCGCCTTCAGAATCCGGGCGAGATCTTTAGAGTTGGCGACATGATTCAAGTCAAGGTGCTCAAGTTTGATCGTGATCGCGAACGCGTCTCGCTTGGCTACAAGCAGTTGCTGCCCGATCCATGGTCGAGCGTCGAGGAGCGCTTTGTCGTCGGCACGCGGGTGCCGGGCCGTATTGCCAGCGTGGCTGACTATGGCGCTTTTGTGGAACTCGAAAATGGCGTTGAAGGGCTCGTGCACGTTTCGGAGATGAGCTGGTCCAAGCGCGTCAAACATCCGGGTAAACTGGTTAACCCTGGCGACGCTGTGGAAGTGGAAGTGTTGAGCGTCGATCCAAAGGGCCGTCGCATTAGCCTCGGGATGAAACAGATTCAGGATAACCCGTGGCAAACTTTGCACGAGCGTTATCAGGTGGGAACACGAGTGCATGGTCGCGTCAGAAACCTGACCGACTTTGGCGCCTTCATTGAGATCGAGGATGGCGTTGACGGGCTGGTGCACGTTTCTGACATTTCCTGGTCGAAGCGCATCAAGCATCCCAGCGAGATGTTGAAGAAGGGTCAGGAGATCGATGCGATCATTACCAGCATCGACGCGGAAAACCGGCGGCTGTCGCTTTCCATCAAGGACCTTGAGCCAAATGCCTGGGACCGCTTTATTCTCGAACATCATCCGGGAGACGTGGTCCGCGGAAAGATTGCCAGGTTCGCTAACTTTGGCGCGTTTGTCGAGTTGGAGGATGGCCTCGAGGGGCTGTGCCATATTTCGGAACTCTCGGAAGATCGCGTAGAGAAGCCCGAAGACGTGGTCCAACTTGGCCAGGAAATGGAGTTCAAGATCCTGCGGATCGATTCTGACAGCAAGAAGATTGGTTTGTCAGCGCGCGCCGTGGGCAAGGAAGACGAGCCCATCGTCGATACCAAGATCTATTCATCGCAGGCCGGCAGCGGCATGGCTTCGTTGGGTGAACTCGCCGATTTTGGACTTGGCAAGCCTGCTGTTGTGACGAGCCCACAGCCGGAAACCACTTCTGAGCCGGAGGCTGCAGCGCCAGCTGAAACTGAAGCGACGCCCGAATCGAAAGCACCGGAGGAAGCTCAAGCTGCGACTGCCGAGCCTGTGGCGCCAGAAGCCGCGGCGGCGACTGAACCTGAGGAGGCCGCGCAGACGGAAGTTGCGGCCGAGACTGACGCTGCGGCAGCGACCGACGCGGAAGTTTTGGACGAGTCCGAAGCAGAGCAGGAACCGAAATCTGCGGAATAGGGTGCGGACCAGCCAATAGCTGAGTATCTTGCGGGCCTTGTTTGTTTTCTGGTAGTGTACGTGCGTCGCACGCACCTCCCAAGTCTTCTATTTACACAGTCGTTAGTTCGCAGTAATCGCTGGTTCGACCATCTTTCCCCCCTGTGTTGATTAATGACAAAAGCGGAACTCGTCGAAGTCGTTGCGGATGCGGCGGAACTCACCAAGACGGACGCCGAACGACTAGTCGAAATCGTTTTTGAAAGCATCATCGAAACCTTAAATCAGGGTGAGAAGATTGAGCTGCGCGGCTTCGGTAGCTTTCGTGTGCGCGAACGCGGCGCCCGCCGCGGCCGCAATCCCAAGACTGGCGACCCAGTCAGCATCCCTGCGAAACGCGTCCCCTATTTCAAACCCGGCAAAGAACTCAAAGAGCTCATTAACGGTCATAGTTCGCCGCCGCTCGCTCCGGAAGGTTCCGCCGCCGGCGCTGCCGACGACAATCGTCAACCTCCTACCATGTAGCCTGCGAAGCGGGAGAGCTCAAGATGGACAGGCTCTGGAGCCCCTGGCGCTATGAATACATCGCCTCCGGTGGCGCCGAGAACTCGAAATCCTCCGGCTGTGTTTTTTGCAGCATTCAGGCCGATCCCGACCACGACGAAGCTAACTTCGTTCTCCATCGCGCCTCCCGCAGTTTTGTCGTACTCAATATCTATCCCTACATCAGCGGCCACCTGCTCATAGTTCCCAACGAACACATCGGCGAACTCGACGCCGCGGCCAAGGAAACTACTGACGAGCTAATGGATTTGACGAAGCGCTGTCAGACGGCGCTGCGCGCTGCATACAAACCAGCGGGCTTTAATCTGGGAATGAACCTGGGAAAATCCGCGGGTGCCGGAATCGTGGATCACATTCACATCCACATCCTGCCGCGTTGGACCGGCGACACAAACTTCATGTCGAGCATCAGCGGGACGCGCGTCATCCCGGAAGACCTCGCCACCACCTATCGCAAGCTCCGCGACAAGTTCTGAACCTGATCTAACGACAACAACTTTAAGGTCACTGAGCGCCGAACTTAATTGCAAGAAGTCCGGCATCATCCGGGCTGGAACCCTTAAACGACTTAATGTTGACGAACCGGCTCATGGAGGAGTAGATTTCCGCTTGTTCAGTTCTCAGTCCTCTTGAGTTACTGGAGGTAGTTCAGGCTCTAGGCGGACATCGACAATAGATTGCCCGCTGCGGTGCGCCCTATCTGTTTCTCGAGGGCAGCCGCTGCGCACGTAACACAAAGGAGTCCTCTCATGTCTCCACGCTTCCTCCGCAACTTTTCAACTTGGAATAATTGTGTTTCTCCGTTAAGCAAGCGCCGGGGAGCGGCCCGCTTGCCCGTATCTCTACTCGCCATCGTTATCACCGCGACCTCCGCAATCGCGCAGACGGCAGAGTTCACTCAGAACAACAAAGGCAGCAATGCGGTGACGACGCAAGTGAATTTGGGAAATTATCCGGGCCGGGGCGTCAGCCTGCCCGTGACGTTGCATTATTCCAGCAGAGGACTTTGGCGCATTGGCTTTATCAATTCTGTTTACGCCAACGTCTATGGTTACCAGATACGCCGATCGGTTACCGAAGCCATCTACGCGGAACATTCCACAGCGGGTTGGACGACGAGTCTCGATGTTCCGAAGGTGGAATGGCCGCAACAGAACGACATTTATTGGTACACGGGCAAGCCTTACGCCCTCAGCACAGCTTATCCTTACACATTTCGTGTAGCTCGCGTCTTCATTCACCTGCCGGACGGTTCGACGCACGAGTTGCGCAAGGCGGATGCGGTTTATCAGGACACGGGCTCGATAGACATGACGGGCATATTCTACGCCGTTGACGGTTCGCGCATGCGCTATGACGGCACGGGCGCCAGCAGC
This sequence comes from Pyrinomonadaceae bacterium, assembly GCA_031392315.1. Lineage (GTDB taxonomy): Bacteria > Acidobacteriota > Blastocatellia > Pyrinomonadales > Pyrinomonadaceae > PSRF01. Next base: position 7,120 of record JANMVC010000165.1, read on the forward strand.
GGAACGCTCTACATGGCTGACGGCACACGCTACGTTTTGAATGGCGGCACGACTCAGTACATCGATCGCAACGGGAACACGCTTGAATATAACAGTTCGACGAGACAATGGACGGACACCATCGGTCGCGTGATTGGCATGCCCTGGCCAGTCAATCCGCAGGCAATTGATTACCCTTACTCGGTTCCGGGCTATGCCCAGTCATCCAGCTCCAACAGCCAGGCAGTGATCACCTACACATTGAAGTTCAGAAATCTTTCAGCAGTTTTCTTGCCGGACTCTACAGGGCAGGTGATGAAGCCGATTTCTGATTATTACCTGCCTAATCCAGGGGCGCCTCCGAACAGTCAGGGCAGTAACAACTTTCCGCAAGCAACCGGCGCCAGCACGATGTTTGTTTCCGACTACAGCGAGCCGGATGAGACCCAGCCGGGCTACGAGCAGAGTTACAGCTACGTAGTCGGGAGAGCACAGTCAGGCGCCAGCACCTTCAACCCCGTCGTCCTGGCTGAAATCGCCTTGCCGAATGGTCAGAGCTACAAATTCTCTTACAACGCTTATGGTGAACTCGATAAGGTGATCTATCCGACCGGCGGCTACGAACGCTACCAATTCAGCACCGTACCGACGTTAGGGAGTACGACCGTGCCTTACGTGCAAGGGACTCGCGGAATGATTTCGCGTTGGGTTAGTCCCAATGGCACGGGCGGATCGGACGAAGTGCAATGGACGTATTCAGCATCCACCAGCCCGTTAACCGTGACCGCGCCAGACAGCAGCGGCGCGCCCAACGGAATTCGGAGCGAGACCTACTTGTATAACGCCCCGGTCGCACAAGCAAACAATTTCGGCTACGCGGACGCGCGCAACGGCCTGCCTGTTGAGGAACGCGTGTATGCACCGCAGTCGCAGGGAGGTGCGATGCTGCGGCGCTCGCTAACGGACTATGGGCAGACCAGCGTCATCATCAACAAACCCGTTCCTCCGAACACATTCAACACCGGCACGTACACGGCGTATCGCAACGCCCGGGCAATCAAAACCGTCGGTCTAATTCTCGACACGGGCGGGAATGCGCTTACTTCGGCAAGCACGTCGCAATACGATACCGCCTACCAATTCACCGTTGGTCCGGATCGTACACAGTCAGCCGAGTATGCCTATACGACAGTTGATCAAAGTACTGCGCAAAGCGGCGGCATTAGCGCGATTCCGCTGGGCGCTCTCGTGCGATCCAGCGAGACTACGTTCCTAACCTCAGATGACAACTACCGAAATCGCAATATCCTGGGGCTAGTCAGTTGGAGTGCTGTGAAGAATGCCGCGGGGACAATTGTTTCGCAAGCGTCTTTCAATTATGACGAATCCAGCTATCCGTTGTTAACCTACGGCTCTGTCACCGGTTGGACGGATCCACAAACACCCTACCGCGGCAATGTGACTACCGCGAGTCGTTGGCTTGATTATCCAACGGGGAACTGGATATCCACGCACGCTCAGTACGACCAATGCGGTAGTGTGCGCAACTCCTGGGACGCAAAAGCCAACTCTTCACAAACCGAGTATTCCAGCGTCTACGCTTATGCCTACCCGACGCAGACCACCAGCGCCGTGCCAGATCCGAGCGGGATGTATGGGCAAACCACTTCGCTCGTGACGACTGCTGCATACGATTTGAACACCGGCCTGGTCACTTCTGCCACTGACGCCAATGGGAAAACAACGACCTTCGAATATAACGATCCGCTAAATCGCATCAGGAAAATAAACTACCCAGATGGCGGCTGGACGATAACAAATTACATCGACACCGTGGGAAATACTCACGTTCACACGCAGACGCTGCAACAGTTGTCGCCGACTCAACAAACACTCGACAGTTATCAGTTTTTCGACAAGGCCGGACGCGCTGTACGTTCGTTTGCAAAAGAGGGTGCAACTTACCTAACTAGTGATACGCAGTATGACAACCTGGGCCGAGTGTGGCGAGTCTCAAACCCATATCGCACCACGGCCATAAGCTTAAGTGACGGCGTCAACCCTTCGAACACGTGGACGACCAACGTTTACGATTCGCTTAGTCGCTTAAAAACAGTGACGGCTCCTGATGGGGCACAGGCAGCAACGGACTACCCGGCCGTTACGACTGGCAGCTACATCGGAACCAGCGTCGAGGTGACTGATCCGTCTCTTAGGAAACGCAAGAGCATCAGCGACGCGCACGGTCGTGTGATCCAGGTGATTGAGGACCCGACCAATCTGGCATATCAAACGAATTACACCTACGACGTGCTCAACAACCTTCGCAAAGTAGAGCAAGGCTCACAGCTTCGCTACTTCGGCTACGATTCTCTTTCTCGCGTCATTCGCGTGCGCAATATCGAACAGACAGTCAATACCGTCCTCAATTGGTATGATCCGGTTACGGCCTACAATGGCGGGTGGACTATGGGGATGAGCTACGACAACAACGGCAATCTCGTCACCCGCGTCGACGCCCGCAACGTGACTACCACTTACGGCTACGATGCGCTCAACCGCAACACCACCGTGCGCTACACCGACGGGACCAAAGACATTGACCGCCATTACGACGGAGCGATAAACGGTAAGGGCCGCTTCTACTACTCGAACTGGGATCCGAGCAACAATGCACGTTTCGATTCGCTTGTCGCGATTGACGAGTATGACGCGATGGGCCGGGCCAGGAATTATCGGCAGCACTTCTTCACAAATGGCGTTGCCAGCCCGCAATTCAACGTCAAATACGCTTACAATCTCGCGGGCCAGGCGTTGACCCTGACCTATCCTTCGGGCCACACCGTAACCTTCGCGTACGATGGCGCCGGCCGGATTAACAACTACAGCGGCAACCTCGGCGACGGCGTTTCGCGCTCCTATTCAACGAGTATTTCTTACAGCCAGTTTGGCGGCCTCGAGCAGGAGCAGTTTGGCACCCAGACGCCGCTCTATCAGAAACTGCATTACAACGTGCGAGGCCAGCTCTTCGACACTCGTCTAAGCACGCTGTCATTGCAGCAGAACGAGTTTGACTGGAACCGCGGCTGCCTGGCCACTTATTTCGGAGGCTATGCCTGGGGCCAGAGCGGTCCGCTCAACAATGGTAATGCCACGATGCAACAGCATGTTGTGCCCTTCAACGATTCAATTACGGACTATTCCTACACTCAGGATGCTTACAGCTACGACACACTCAACCGTCTTTCATCCACCAACGAAGTTCATGGCGGCCCCTGGGGAGTAAGCGGTCAAGACTATATCCAAACCTACGTCTACGATCGCTACGGCAACCGCACCGTCAATCAAGGCCAGACGTCCACTAACGTTCCGCGCCCGAATTACACGGTGGATACAAATACCAATCGCCTGATTGCCCCGATGGGTTACAGCTATGCCTACGACGCGGCCGGCAATCAGACCAACGATACCTACACCGGAGCCGGTTCCCGCGAATACGATGGCGAGAACCATCTCAAGCAAGCGTGGGCCAACGGTCAATGGCAGACCTACACTTACGATGCCGATGGCCGCCGCATCAAGCGCAAAGTCAATGGTGTCGAGACCTGGAATGTTTATGGCATGGGCGGTGAGCTGCTGGCGGAGTACAAGTCAGGCGCGGCGCCTTTCCTGCCGTCGAAAGAATATGGGTATCGCGGCGGGCAATTGCTCGTCACCATGTCATCAGGCGACGACGTTCGGTTGGCCAGGTTCGTAACCAACCTTTACTACGGCGCGTTGCAGAGGGATCCGACCGGGCCGGAGTTGCAGGACGCGATTAACCAACTAGCCGCTGCGGGTGCGCAAAGCCAGTCGCAATTGTTGACCGTAGCCAGTCAAATCGCGCGCTCGTTGTTCACCGCCACAAACTACGAGACCTCGCCCTATCGTTCGGATGCTCAATACGTGGCCGACCTTTACCTCGCATATCTACAACGCGGGAGAGACGACGGCGGTAACGGTGCCTTGTTGTTTGTCCATTTTAAATTTGTATTGTATTAATAAAGTGCAAATATAGTCTTTTAATAATAATTG
>JANMVC010000238.1:0-5632 GCA_031392315.1 Pyrinomonadaceae bacterium
TGGGGAGCTTAAATGGGCGGACGTAATCTTCGAGCGTCACCGGCGTGTCATTCACCTTCATGTCCTCGAAGACAAGCATGTCGACATCTCCCTGCTGTTTCACAGCCGCCAGGATCACCGGCACATCAAAAGTCACACCCAGCGGCGTGGCCCGAACGAGTACTGGCTCCCCCAAACGGACCAGGAGTGGTTCATCTTCAACGTATTCATCTTTATCGGGTTTATTTTTGTCCTTTTTCTTGTCCGGTTTTTTGCCCGACTCGTTGGTCTCTTTCATTTCAACTCGGGCGCGATGGATCTTGTATCCACGCACTTCTTTTGGCAGGGGCCGGGTGGTGCCTTCATTCGATTGCTGGGCCAGTACTCCAAACCCGGATGCCAGGACCAGCAGGATTAGAAGGCTACGAGACACGGGCAGGGTCATACATTCTCCTTCTCGATGGCGTGCATGACTATCTAAAGAATTTATCTCACATCGATGAACGGAAGCTTCGGTAGGGTTTCAGGCAACGTGCGCAGTTGCTTACGCAGTTGCTGCTCTAACTGCGATCCCGATTGCGGTAATTCTTTGACTATGCCACTGATAACCCTCGCGGCCAGAGATTGATCCTCAAGTGAGACCACTCTCCAATTGCCTCCTGCGCTACGTTCCATAAGTAACTTCACATCGCTGGTCCCATTAATTCTCGCCTCGGCTCGATCGCCGGTCTGTTCGATGTTTGCGACGAAGGGCATGGCCAATGCGGTCAACAGGAAAGGTCGCGCGCTGGATGGACCTGCCAGCTCGTTCGTACGACTCCGAACTTCCTCCTTAACACGCTCCTTCACCAACATAGTCGTTTCGGGTGCGAGCGACTGAAGTTGGGTTCGTACAGTTGTCACTAGGTCGGTGGTTAGTCCGAGAGTGGAACCCGGTCCACTCTGGACGACGAAATTGTCAATCACCCGGTCGAGATCGACAACTCGATCGAACGCGGCTGAATCGTTTTGCTGGGCCGCATCCACGAGCAACGCAAGCGAATATGAAGGTGTGGTTTTGAAGTACTGCCAGAACGCAAAGAAAACTACCAGACCTACAATCACGAGAACGACTGGTATCAACAGACACCCGCGCCGGGAAGATTTTTGGTTAACGCTCATCCAATGTCCTGCGAGCGCAAGGCGAGAATGGTCCCGCCAGTCAGACCGACAAACATCACCAGCAGGATCAGCGGATTTAGCCACCGATCGCCCCAGGGATGCAGAAAGTCGACATAGCCGCTTAAGTCATCCGGCATTTGCACGACCTTTACCTTGGCCGGAACCGGATCGAGTTTTGGTTTATCGGGCTTGGTTGGCTCGCGGCCTTGCCGGCCGCCCATATTCCATTTTTCCAGATCCTTTTGATAGGTGTTCATCTCCTCGTCGAAGTCGTCAAACTTGTCCTCCGACTTCTTCTTGTAATCCTCAACGTCCTTCTGCTTTTGCTCCACCAACTGGTCGTTTTGATGCTTGATGTCTTTGTACAATCCGCGACCTTCATTTTGCGGCGCCGGCTCCGCCTCTTCATCTTTCCCACGCAAGACTTGCAGCGATGAAGAACGCTTCATCTCATCAAACGACCAGGTGGCCGGCATCACGGCGCCAACATACCTCGAAATTCCGGTTGGTACTCCCACCAGTCCGCAAAACAAAATCTGCGGGATCAGCATCAGCGGTACAAAGCTGGTCGCCATCTCCGACGTCTTTACGATTGCCGAAACAAAGAGGCCCAGCGCGATCCCAACCATCCCCGTCAGTATCATTACCGCCAACTGTGGTGCGCCGTAGTACTCACCGGGAAAATCCATCAGACCGGCGGTGTGGAAAATTCGCATCAATCCAAAAAGCAGAATGCACTGGAGTCCCACAATCAGACTGAGCACCAGCAGCTTCGAACCCACATAAGGCAGCAAACCGAGGTTAACCATTCGTTCACGGTTATAGACCGCCCGTTCCTTGATAATTTCGCGCGCGGCGATTGATGTTCCAAACCACACCGACACCAGAGCCAGCACAAAGAAGGGAAAGTCGCGTGGACTGTCTTTGCCTACCACGAGGTATGTCAGAAAAGCGACGATGGGCGCCTGGCCAAACAGAATCAGCAGGTTGAATCTGTCATGGCGGAGGACTTCAATATAGCGTTGCGCAAGAGTCTTCCATTGGCGCAAACCGTCGGTTACGGTCGGACGATGCTTCGTTGGTGCTACCGTATGCTGCTGGCCTTTTAGTGCGCCAAGGGGCAGTAGAATATTTGTTTTGTACTCCTCTGTTTTCGTGAAGCGCTGCTTCCACCCCTCCGCGACTTCTTCAGCAATCTGCTCCCTTTGCAACTTATGACTTCGCTTCTGTTCAGCAGTGGCGCTAGGCGGCAACGTCGGGAGCTTGCGAACTCCGGCATCGATGGGCGCTTCCAGTTTGTCGTAGAGATCCTTAAAGCTGTCGGCGCCTACATGCCGGAGGGCTGCCTGAGGTCCGCCGTAGAAAACGAGCTTGCCCCGCATCAAAACCACAATCTTGTCGAAGAGCTTAACGTTCTCCATGGCATGAGTGGTGAGAATCACTGTGCGCCCCGACTCAGCGATCTGCCGGAACAGTTTCATCACTTTCTCTTCGGTGGCCGGATCAAGACCCGAAGTTGGTTCGTCAAGATAGATGATCGAAGGTTTGGTAATCAGCTCCACGGCGATTGAGACGCGCTTGCGTTGCCCCCCAGAGAGTTGGCCCACTGGCACATCGCGGCGCTCTGAAAGTCCGGTGACGTCCATCACCTCATTGATGATTTGATCTATTTCCTCCGAGGAAACGTCACTCGACAATCGCAGCCGGGCCACGTAGTAAAGCGTGCGATAAACCGTCAGCTCGCGATGGATGATGTCGTCCTGAGGGACATATCCGATCGACTGCTTGAGCGAGTCCAGGTGTTCATAAAGATCCTGACTGTTAACCAGCACCAGTCCGCTACTGGCCGGCCGCATGCCATTAAGGGCATCCATGAGGGTCGACTTCCCTGCTCCGGATGGTCCCAACAGTCCGACGAATTCGTTCGGCTGAATAGTGAGGTCGACGTCGTCCAGCAGTTTGACTGTTCCTCCGCCCGCGCGGTTGGGGACGATCTTTGTAATGTCGATGCAATCGATGCGGGTCTTTGAACGCGTGTCGAGAACGGCAAGCCCCTGTCCGGGATCGGCGAGCAGCAGGAATGGACCAATCTGTACGGTATCGCCACTGCCAATCTGGACCCTGCTTTTGATTCGAGTGCCGTTCACGTACACGCCGTTGGTAGAACCAGTGTCCTCGATAAAAACAGCGCCGTTAGATTTGGTTACCCGCGCGTGGTAATTCGAGATCTGCAGACCATCGAGCCGGACATTGATGTCGTCTGCACGCCCGATGGTTATCGGCGCATTGCCCTCAAACGAATGGACGACCATCGGGGATTGCCCGGCAGCTTCCGACGCTCGCCGTCCCGCGAATGATGGTTGACCACTCGCCGGTTGCGCATTGTTCACAACGTGGACGGGAGCCGCCATGGTGGCAGGCACAGCCGCTCGCTCAGGTGTGCGGGCGTTCTGGGCCGCTGGGTTCTGACGATCGCGAAAATGTAGAACTGGACCACCCCTGCCCAATTGAATTTGATCGCCATCGGCTAGCAGGCTTGTGGCGAGAATTCGTTGGCCGTTCAGGAGCGTCCCATTGAAACTTTGCTGATCGATCAGTTCGAATCGATTTCCATTCCGCCGGACAACGGCGTGGCGGCGCGAAACCAAACCATCGTCGGCACGGATTCGGATGTCCATATCTAAGTCGCGCCCGATACCCAAGATTTCGCCGGCGAACTCAAACCGTTGGGAGCCTCCGTCAGTGGCGAGTTCGAGAAAAGCGGACGAAGGGGGTGTCGGGGCAATTCGATTGCCCGGCGCCGAGGCAGCAGAACCGAGAACGGGCGCTGAAGCAGAGGCTGGGGCCGCGGGTGCTGGCAATATCCGCACAACCCGAATCACCGGTCCACCTGGACCAAACTGCACGCGGGAGCCCGCGCGGATCTCGGCCGCAGCCGATATCTGTCGACCGTCCAGAAACGTCCCATAGCGGGAACTCAAATCAACGAGCAGGCTTCGCCCACCCTCAATCCGGAATTCGGCGTGCTTGCGCGAGACCATCGGCCACTCGTTGCCATCAAAAACGATCTGACAATCATTGCCATCACGGCCAACCATTACCGTCGCCGAGGCAAACTCGCGCTCAGGCTGTAGCTGACCGCCGGTTTCTTCTGCTAGATGGATTTTCATATACGTCCCTGGATTCAGAGCGTTGCCGTAGCCTCGTCGCTCAACTAGGTTAACGTTGCCGTGTCGTAATTGGACCCAAAAGCCTTGCCAGAAAACCTCAAAGAGATACCGAGTCAAAAGCAGTGAGCATGGTGGGGAATTTTTTTGAGCAAGCAGATAACCTACCGACCGGGAAAAATCAAGGAAAAGTTGCTTAGGGGGTTTTTGGGATTTTACATATCTGCCTTCACTGGGAGCGCGGGCGTCCCGCCCGCAATGAGCGCGAAGCGCGAAAAGAGATTGAAACGCCGTCACAAGGTTTGCGCGCCTTTGACCGCATTGCGGGCGGCACGTACGCGCTCCCAGGAAAAGACAAACCCTCACACACTTGATCGCCGTCCTCGTCCAAGTTAATATTCGAACGAACGTTCGAATGAGAGGCGGGAACGGTTAACTGGGCCGGCCCACCACAAAAAGAAGAGGTCTAATGGTTAATTTTGAAACGTCCCCAGCACAATACAACCACTGGAAACTTAGAATCGATGGCGCCGTGGCCACCCTCACCATGGATGTTCAGGAAGACGCGACTTTCGCGGAGGGCTATAAACTCAAGCTCAATTCTTACGACCTCGGCGTGGATATCGAGCTGGCGGACGTCGTGCAGCGCCTCCGTTTTGAACATCCGGAAGTTAAGGCCGTGGTCGTAACCAGTCTCAAGCCGCGCATCTTCTGCGCCGGCGCCAACATTTATATGTTGGGCACTTCGTCGCATGCCTTCAAAGTAAACTTCTGCAAGTTCACCAATGAAACTCGTTGCTCGATTGAAGACGATTCGCTGCATTCAGGACGACGCTACATCGCCGCGCTCAATGGCACCGCTTCCGGCGGCGGCTACGAACTCGCCATCGCCTGCGACGAAATCTATCTCGTTGATGATGGCAACTCGGCGATTTCCCTTCCCGAAGTTCCGCTGCTAGGCGTGCTGCCGGGCACCGGTGGCCTGACACGTTTGGTCGATAAAAGAAAAGTGCGCCGCGACCGCGCCGACGTTTTCTCGACCCTCGCCGAAGGGTTGAAAGGAAAACGAGCCAAGGAGTGGGGATTGATTGATGGCTACTTCCCGACCAGCAAGTTTCAGGAATCGATCGATGCGCGCGTTAGTGAGGTAGTGGCCGGTTTAACGCAAACTGTTAGTTTGCGTCCCGATGACCAGCCTGCCAACCTCAGTGGCAACGATTCATCGCAAACTAACAGTTTGCGTTACGGTATCAAACTCAATCCGCTGCAAAAAGAAATCCAGCCTGCTGGTGTTGAATACAAATACGTCAACTTAGTTCTTAGCC